>NZ_LFVW01000682.1:0-6026 GCF_001182915.1 Kitasatospora sp. MY 5-36 | reverse complement strand
GGCGCCGTCTCGTTCTGTAGCGCCACGCCGGGTGGGCCGGGAGGCGGGTTCGCCGGCACCACGATCGGCACCGGCGGCGCCGGCGGAGCGATCGACGGCGGCTGTGCCGCCACTGCCACCGGTGCGGGCGGTGGCGGTGGCGGCGGCTACTTCGCCGGCGGGGGCGGCGGCAGCGCTGCCGTCAACAACACCGGCACGGAGGCGAGCGGCGGCGGTGGCGGTGGGGGAAGCAGCTTCGCGGCCCCGTCGGGCACCGGGACGTCCTATGCGGCCTCGACGATCGGGACGGCGAACCACAACGGCCAGGTGGTCATCAGCTACACCGTGGGCAAGCCGATCACCACGACGCTGACCGCGCTGCCCCAGCGCACCCGGACCGGCTCGCCGGTCGTGCTCAGCGACATCGTCTGCCCCGGCGCGGGCTCCACGACCAGGCCCACCGGAACCGTCACGTTCACCGACACCACCACCGGGACGACCCTCGGCACGGGACGCCTGATCCTCTCCCTCGGCACCTGCGCCGCCGGCGGGACGGTCGCCGCCTTCCGCACCGCGGGCACCCACACCATCACCGCCGTCTACAGCGGTGACTCGGTGTACCAGGACAATAGTGCCGACCCCGAGACCATCACCGTGACGGTGGACCCCTGATCAGAACGCCGCGGCAGCACCGAGGGGCACACCCTCGTCAACCGCAACGAGCACTGCTGCCGGCCCAGATGACAGTGTGACACCAGGCGGGGCCCGCGAGGACGAATCGCGGGCCCCGCCTCCATCGCGCCCGAGGCCCGGAAGGACAACAGCTTTTCAGTCTGCGGCCGAGCCGGTCGAAAGACCATGACAACTATCAGCCCCTACCGGTACCCGGTGTGCCACGACGAGACTCGCCATCACCCGGACCGCGGAGGCATCACGGTCCGGGCTCGTACCGACCACCGGCCGGTGCGAATCCCACCCTCGCTGCGCGTCCCGCGCACTCGATCTCCCAGGAGACGACCCGAAATGAGTGTCCTCAAGCTCCAGAACATCGAGGCCCGCGTCAAGATGAGCGCCGTGGCAGTCCTCAGCCTGACGAGCAGCAGCAGCGCCTGCTGCAAGCCCAGCGAGCCCGGCAAGCCGTAGCCGGACGGGTCCGTGCGGGGGGCGTGCCGCGTCCCCCGCACGGACCCTGTCGCTTCCACCGGCCGCCCCGGACGATCGCAGAGGCTGACATGCGCAACGAACGATGGGTCTACCGCTTCCTCTTCGCGTGGAACGACACGCTGTTCTTCGACCCGCTCGACGTCTCGTACGAACCGAGCGCGGACCACTTCCTCGCCGGGCTCGACGAGCCGCTGCGGGCGCGGTTCGTCCGCAGCGGCATCTGGTGGAGCCATCGGCCCAGTCCGGACCTGCCGGCGCAGGGCTGGAAGATCCATGTGTCGGCGAGCTGCCGTCACGTGCGCGAGGTCGCCGCCTCGGTGGTCGGATACCTGACGGAACGCGGGACCGACTTCAAGATAGCCCTCGACATCAACATCTTCGAGATGCTCAACTCCAAGTCGATGTCCCGGGGAAGCGGCGGCAAGCTCGTCACCGTCTACCCGCGCGACGACGACGAGTTCAGGGCGGTCCTGGCCGACCTGGCCGGACTCCTGGAAGGCTACGAGGGCGCCTACGTCCTGTCGGACCTGCGGTACCGGGACAGCAAGGCGCTGTACTTCCGCTACGGCCAGTTCCTCGACACCCACACCGTCGACGTCCTCGGCCGCCGGCACCCGCGGATCCTCGGGCCGGACGGTCCCGTCCCCGACGACCGGGGCCTGGGGCGCGCCCGGCCCGACTGGGTGCCCTGGCCGTTCGACGACTGGAAGCCCGCGGACGAGGACGAGGACGACGGCCTGCTCGGGGGCCGGTTCCGGGTGACCGGGGCGATCCAGTTCTCCAACAGCGGCGGCGTGTACACGGCCGAGGACACGGCGAACGACGACCGGCCGGTGCTGCTCAAGGAGGCCCGTCCGCACACCAACGTCAACCCCCGTCGGAACCACGACGCCGTGGACATCCTCGGCCGCGAGTGGATGTTCCTGAACCGGCTGGCCGACACCGGCTCGTACCCGGCGCCGATCGCGAAGTTCCGCCACTGGGAGCACCACTTCATCGCCGAGGAGTTCATCGACAGCTCCGACCTCCGCTCGGTGCTGCTCGAACGCAACCCGCTCGCGCGGCCGGGGTTCGACATCGAGCGGTCCCGGGAGTACCTGCGGATCTTCCTCGCGGTCTTCCGCGGGCTGGCCCGCGCGATCCAGGCCGCGCACGACCGCGGGGTGATCCTCGCCGACTTCACCGCCTCGAACCTGCTCGTCGACCCGGACACCTACGAGGTGACCATCGTCGACCTGGAAGCCTGCCGGCTGGCCGGGACCGACGGCAACGGCGGTACCGACGGCGACGGCGGGAGCGGCGAAGCGGAGCTGGAGCAGCCGGTCGAACTCTTCACACCGGGATTCAGCCTCTCCCGCGACGGCTTCAAGGCGTTCGGGCCGGAGGGCGACCGCTACGCCCTGGCGTCCACCATGGCGTACTTCGTCTTCCCGATCGCGGCGATGTCGTACCTGCGCGAGGACGTCCTCGACCTGTACCGGATCTTCATCACCGAGGGCCTGGGCTGGCCGGAGCGCGTCCACCGGCTGATCACCGACCTGGCCGGGGACCGGATCGGCCTCACCGACGTGCTCGACGCCCTGGAACACGAGGAGGACCTGCTCGACCAGGTCGAGGCCCTCCCGGCGCGACCGGTCGTCGAGGAACGGCTCGGACTGGTGGAGGCGGAGACCGGGGTGGCCGCGTTCGTCGAGGCCGTCGCCGACACCGGCCGGGGCACGCTCTTCCCCGTGGACCCCTTCGCGCACATCACCAACCCGCTGAGCCTCGGCTTCGGGGCGAGCGGCGTGCTGTGGGCGCTGCACTCCTCCGGCATCGCGATCCGGCCCGAATGGCGCGACTGGCTCGGCGGCAAGCTGGCCGACATCGACAGCGCGGAGTACCCGGACGGTCTCATGAACGGCCTGGCCGGCATCGCCTGGGCGGCCGACTCGCTCGGGTTCGGGACCGAGGCCGGGCAGCTGCTGGCCCAGGCCAACCGGCGCGCGGTGGAGCAGGGCGACCACACCTTCTACTACGGCCTCGCCGGAGTGGGGATGACGAACCTGCGCTTCTTCCTGCAGGGCCGCGACCCGCGCGATCTCGCCGCGGCACGGGACTGCGCGCGAGCCCTGCACGACACGGTGCGGCTGGATGGCGGGCGGGCCTACTGGGTGAACGAATTCGCCGCCGAGGGGCCGATGACCGGCCTCGGCTTCGGACAGGCCGGCGTCGCGATGTTCCTGCTGCGCATGCACCAGGTCACGGGAGAGGAGCGCCACCTGCGCCTCGGACGGCAGGCGCTCGCCTGGGAGATGGCCCACGCCAAGCCCCTGGACGGCGCGGGCCCGATCATGTTCGAGCACGAGGGAACCATGGAGCCGTACATCGAGGTCGGGTCCGCGGGCGTGGCGCAGGTGCTGTTGCGCTACGGCGACCTGGAGGCGGCACGCGCCGTCCTGCGCGGGCTGGACGTCCGCTACTCGGTGCTGCCCGGGTACGCCTTCGGCATGAGCGGGATCGCCGACGCGCTGCTCGACGCGGCCGAGTTCACCGGCGACCGCTCCTACCGCGACAAGGCGCTGACGCAGCTCGACACCGTCCGGAAGGTGTTCCTGTTCGAGCCCGCCGAGCGCTTCGGTCTGCCGCGCCAGGACGGCCGGACCCCGCTGGGCCTTCCCGGTGAGGGGCTGCTGCGCTGCGCCTGCGACTACCTGACCGGGTCGGCGGGCCTGCTGCGGGTGCTCCACCGGGTGAACACCGGAGGCACCGCCGACTTCCTGCTGGACGAGGCGGCGCGGTGAACAACCGGTTGTGGCGTACCTTGCGGGGCCACCGGGCCCCGTTCGTGGTGGTCCTCGTCGCCGAGGCTGCCACGGGCGGGCTCGAGGCCCTGCTGCACCCCCTGCTGCTCAAGGCCCTGTTCGACCAGGCGATCCTGACCGCCGACTTCCGCAGGTTCCTCGTCCTCGGCCTCGGGTACCTTCTGTTCGGACTGACCCTCACCATCACGGACTACTGCGTCGCCTGTTGGCGCAAGCGCCTCGAGAACGCGTTCACGCTGGTGCTGGAGACGGAGTTGCTGAGCCGCACGCTGGGCCTGGACGGCCGAGAGGTGGCGAAGGCGGGGAACGCCTCGTACGTCAGCCGCATCCACAACGACGTCGCCCAGGGCGTCCTGCCGGCCGTCGACGTCTCCCTCCGCATCGCACGCCAGGCGGTCGCGTCGGTCGCCTTCCTCGGCGTGCTGTTCTACCTGTCCTGGCAGGCCAGCCTCATCCTGCTGGTGATCGTGCCGCCGCTGGTGCTTGTGAGCAACCGGCTCGGCAGGCGGATCGAGCAGAACACCGGGCCCGAACGCGAGGCGGAGGCGCGGTACATCAACACGCTGACCCGCACGCTGGAGTCCTTCCCCGCCCTGCGCGGACTGCCGTCGCTGCTGCCGGGCACCCGCGCGGTGAACCGGGACGCGTTGCGCGGGTTCCTCGACCTCACCTTCGTCAACTTCCGGCTGTCACAGCGGCAGCGAACCCTCAGCGACCTGGTGATGAACCTGTCGGACACCGCCTCGATGATCACCGGAGCCTTCTTCGTCTTCGCCGGGCGGATGTCGTTCGGCAGCTTCCTCGCCTTCGTGAACTCGCTGTGGCGGGCGGTGACCGGGATCTTCGACCTCGTCAACATGATTCCGCAGGCCCGCCGGAGCAGCGCGGTCCTCAAGCGGATCGAGTCCCTGCGGGACTCCGGGCAGGCCCCGTACTACGACGAGGGGGCCCTGGTACGGGTCCGCGGAGTCCGGGTCGGGTACGGCGAGGGGGCCAAGGTGTCGATCGACGAGTTCGACCTGCGCGTCGGCGAGCGCGTGCTGCTCCGCGGCCCCAACGGTTGCGGGAAGACCACGCTCCTGCACGTCATGGCCGGGACCCTCGCCCCCGACGCCGGGGCGGTCACCCTGCCGCCCCGGGTGGCGAGCCTGACCGCCCCGGTGCACCTGCCTCCGCTGCCGGTGCGCGAACTGGTCGCCGACGAGCGGCTGCGCGCCGTGATGGGTCTGGACGTCCTGGCCGACCAACTGCCCTCGGACCTGTCGTCCGGCCAGCGTCAGCGGGTCGGGGTCGCCGTGCTCCTGCACGAGGACGCGGACGTGTACCTGGCCGACGAGCCGTTCGCGAACCTCGACGACGGCGGCAGGGAGCTGGTGTTCCGGGTGCTTAGGGAGCGGACCGAGGGGCGTGCCCTGCTCGTCGTGCACCACGGGGACGAGGCCATCGACGGCCGCTTCGACCGGGTGGCGACCCTCACCGGGCTCCGCTAGGCGCCCCGAGTGGTCGCGGACGCGGGTGTACGGATCGGCCGACCTGGAAGCCGGGGCGGCGGAAGCCCGGGTGGCGGGCCCGCCCGCCGGGTCAGGAGGCCTCGAACGGATCGTCGTACCATCCCCGCTTCGCACCGTGAGCGGGGCCCGGCCGACGGCCGGAGCGGTGCACCCAGCCGGCGACGCCGACCCGCGAGGAGCACTGCAACCGCCGCATCGCCTCGCGGAGGTGGTTGACCACGGTCCACTCCGAGATGCCCAGGCGACGTGCGATCTGGTGGTTGCTCAGTCCGTCGGCCACCAGCAGCGAGACCTGGAACTGACGATTCGTCAGCTTCCTCTTCGGCGGTGTCCCGGTGGAGTCCGACTCGCTGAGGGAGCAGAGCAGGTCCGGGAGCGCGGTGGCCGCGCCGGCTGCCAGCGCGTGGGTGAACTCGTCCTCGGTGAGCCGGCGGCGGATGCCGGGGAGCAGCCGGGCGGTGGCCAGGTCGGGATCCGCGGGGTCACCAGGAATGCCGGCCCGCCCCGGATAGAAGCTGCCCAGCAGTCGGGCGGCGTCGGTCGCCCGGGCCGGTGCCGGGCGCAGGGG
>NZ_LFVW01000681.1:0-6038 GCF_001182915.1 Kitasatospora sp. MY 5-36 | reverse complement strand
CGTCGCTCCGGAGCGCGGGCCGGGGCCGGGGCGGGGGCGGCGGCCGCGCGCCGGGGCCCGTCGTGCGGTGCGGTCCGCGAAAAGCCGCTGGTCCGGGGCTGCCCGCAGGCCCTAGGGTGTCGCCCCGTCACATTGGTCCAGTCCAGGAGTCCGTCCCCGATGCCTTCGCCCGCCCTGTACCGCTCGCCCAGACCCAGCTCCACCGCCGCCACCGTCCTGCTCGCCGTGTGCGGCACCGCGACCCTCGCCTCGCTCGCCGCGGGCTTCCGCCTGTACGGGGAGGCGGGGGAGTTCGCCGCCGACTCCGACCTGGCCGACGAGTCCGCGCTGACGGACGCGGCCCTGCTCTACGACAACGTCAGCCTGGTCCAGACGCTCACCCTGCTGGCCTCGGCGGTCGCCTTCATCACCTGGTTCCACCGGGTGCGGGTGAACGCGGAGGTCTTCGAGCCGAGCGGGCACCGGTTCAAGCGCGGCTGGGCGATCGGCGGCTGGTTCACCCCCGTGGTCGCCCTCTGGTTCCCGTTCCGGATCACGGTCGACACCTGGACGGCCAGCGCCCGGCCGGACGCCTCCGGGGTGCGCCTGCCGCACCCCCAGCCGCTGGTCAACCTCTGGTGGGCCACCTTCTGGCTGGCGAACGCGACCGGCCGGTTCGGCGCCAACTACCTGAACTCGGCGAAGTACCCGGACGACTACCAGACCGCCCTCGGCTGGCTGCTGGCCTCCGACGTGCTGGAGGTGGTCGCCGCCGTCCTCGCCGTCCTGGTCGTCCAGCGGCTGACGGCCATGCAGGAGGAGCGCTTCGCCGAGTCCACCGCCCACGCGTACGCGGTCCGCGGCGGGACCGTCCGGGGCTGAGCCGTTCCGCCGGCCGCGGGCCCGCGGGCGGGCGCTCAGTCCGTGAACGGGTCCGAGGCCAGCCGGGCGTGCAGGTGCTCGTCCGTGTAGACGCCCCCGCCGTAGGTGTAGGAGGCGCGCAGGGTGCCCTCGTACGGGAAGGCGGCCCGCTCGGCGACCCGGCAGGAGGCCTCGTTGCCGACGGCGTGGTAGAGCTCGATCCGGCGGGCGCCGGCGTGCTCCACCGCCCAGCGGGTGACGGCGGTGGTGGCCCGGGTGGCCAGGCCCCGGCCGCGGGCCGCGGCGAGCAGCCAGTAGCCGACCATGGCCACGCCGTCGTCCCGGTTGCTCCACCCCAGGTAGGCGTTGCCGCAGAGGCTGCCGTCGGCGGCGTCGATCACGGCGAAGGAGGCCGCGCTGCCGTCGGCCCAGCCTGCCTCGCAGCGCTCCAGGTAGGCCTGCGGGTCGACCGGGCCGGTGGCGCTGAGCGGGTTCCAGCGGGCGACGGCCGGGTCCGCCGCGGCGGCGAGCAGGGCGGGCACGATTCCGCCGGACACGTCGAGGCCGGGCCCCCACGGGCGCAGCACGGCGTCGCCGAGGTCGAGGACGGTGGGGCGGAACAGCCGCTGGGCGGTGCCGGGATCGCTGATGGTCATCCCGTCTTCCTATCCCCCGCTCCCGGGGGCCCGCCAGCGAATATTCCGGTGCCCGACTTCGCACGCCCGCTCCGCCCTGGTGGACGGAGCGGGCGTGCGGACGGAGCGCGGTCAGATCCGGGCCAGGTAGCCGTTCTCCACCAGCCAGAGCACGTTCAGCTTGGCCGGGCCGCCGGGCAGCAGGGTGGCGTCGAGCTGGTACTGGAGGCCCCAGCCGGGCTGGTTGAACCAGGGAGCGATCGGGCCGGCGTGCACCGTGAAGGCCTTGACCACCTTGTAGTCGTGGTAGTTGCAGGCGGCCGGCGGGGTGCCGTCCAGGCTCTGCGGCGGGAGCGCGCGGCTGGCGTAGGGCAGGCCCTCGGGGGCGAGGTAGGCGCCGTACTCGCTGCCGTAGCGGTCGATGTTCTGGTTCGGGTAGAGGGTGAGGTCGAACTCGATCGGGCTGCCGTCGGGCAGGGTGACGTAGCCGTCGGCCGGCGGGTATATCCAGCCGCCCTTGCCGCCGTTGCCGGCCGGGTCGTAGTACTTGGCCAGGAAGTCCTGCTCGCCCGCGCCGCCGGTGCGCTGGTAGCCGACGAGCTGGCGGCCGACCGGCCCGGCGGTCGGGAGGTCGGCCGGGCCGAGGCGGGCGTCGTCGTGGCGGAAGGCGGCGGAGCACTGGTCGGCGGGGGTGGCCGCCGGGGCCGCGACGGCGGCGGGGACGGTCACGGCGGTTCACGGCGGTGAGGGCGGCGGCCGCGGCGAGCGGCGCGACGAGCAGGCGAAGGCGAAGGCGCACGGTGTCTCCGTCGAACGGGTCAGCGGTCGAAAAAGGAGCCACGGAGGAGCGTTGTGCTCACCCTCCGTGGCTGGTTCGACACCAGGCAATCGGATCATCTGATCATTCGTCAACATGATCCGTGCGACTGCGCGTTCGACTCAGCGGATTCGGCCAAAGCCGGGACACCGGGACCGCCCGTCCGCGAGGATGAGCGGTCCGGCACGCCCGGGTCACTTCCCCGGGGCGACCCGCCCGAGCAGGTGGAGCAGCCGGTCGAGGGCGTCCTTGGAGTTCGGCTCGGTCAGGTTGGCCATCAGCCGGAACGCCGCCTTCAGCAGCGCCGGGTGGCCGAGCCCGGCCGCCCCGGCCGCGCCGCGCAGCTTCGGGCGGCCCAGCATGTCGGCGGCCAGGCGGCCGAGCGCGAAGTAGCCCGCGTAGGCGGAGCGCAGCGCCTGCGGGTAGGCGCGCAGGGCGAGTTCGCGACCGCGGTCGGTGCGGCGGGCGAGGGCCTGGACGATGGTCTCGGCGGCGTAGCGGCCGGACTCCATCGCGTAGGCGATGCCCTCGCCGGTGCCCGGGCTGACCGTCCCGCCCGCGTCGCCGATCAGCAGCAGGCCGTCGGCGTAGTGGGGCGCGCGGTTGAGGCCCATCGGCAGGGCGGCACCGCGGATCGGCTCGGTGACCGCGTCGGGGGTGTAGCCGTACTCCGGGGGCAGGCCGTCGCACCAGCGCCGCAGCACCTCCCGCCAGTCCGCCTCGGTCCCGGCGGTGTCCAGGACCCCGAGGCCGACGTTGGCGGTGCCGTCGCCCATGCCGAACACCCAGGCGTAGCCGGGCAACTGGCGCCGGGCCCGGTCGTCGGGGTCGCGCAGATCGAGCCAGACCTCCAGGTAGCGGTCGTCGTGCCTCGGGGTGGTGAAGTACGTCCGGTACGCGACGCCCATCGCGCGGTCGGTGCGGCGGTAGCGCCGCATCGCCACCGACAGCCGGGTGGAGTTGCCGTCGGCGGCGACCACGACCGGGGCCCGGTAGGCGACCGGCCGGCGCTCCTCGCCCAGCTTGGCGGTGACCCCGGTGATCCGGCCGGTCCGCTCGTCCAGCGTCGGGCCCGTCACATTGGCGCGTTCGACCACCCGGGCTCCGAGCGAGGCGGCCTTGCGGGCGAGCAGTTCGTCGAAGTCGGCGCGGCGCCGGACCAGTCCGTACCCGGGGTAGGCGGAGAGCTCGGGCCAGTCGAACTCCACCGAGCGGTGCCCGGAGATCAGCCGCAGGCCCCGGTTGTGCAGCCAGCCGGCCTCCTCGGAGACGTCGATGCCGAGGTCGGTCAACTGCTTGACGGCGCGCGGGGTGAGGCCGTCCCCGCAGACCTTCTCGCGCGGGAAGGCGGACTTCTCCAGCAGCAGGACGTCCAGTCCGGTCCGGGCGAGGTGGGCGGCGGCGGTGGAGCCGGCCGGTCCGGCGCCGACCACGATGACGTCGGCGCTCCCCCCGTCCTGGACGGCCTCCCCGCCACTGACGGTCTCCTCGGGCCGGACGGTCTGCTCTGGGCCGGGCATCGCACTCTCCCACGGGTCGGATCGGCTGTCCGCGCGACGGAGTCCTCGGACTGGGCGGTTCCGGACGGACGATAGAGAACCCCGGCGCCCGCCCGCCGCCCCGACACGCAGGCCGCCCCGCGAACCGGCCAATACCGGCCACCCCTGCCGTACGGGTCCACCCGCCACGCCGGATCCCGGACGCAACCGAGCCCCCGGCCCGCGAGCAGCAGCGGGACCAGGGGCTCTCCGTCGTTCCGCGGCGCGGACCCCTCGGGGGGATCAACGGCGGTCGCGCCGGGTTCGACGAGGGCCCCGACCACGGGGGCGGACCGGGGCCCTCATCCGGTACCACGGCCGGCACCGCCTCCCGGGTTCACCACCAGTCCCACTGGTCTCACTAGTCCCACTGGCACCACCGGCACCACCCGATCCGGCCCCGGGAACGGCGGAAGCCCCTGACCGCACGGGGGAACGTGGCAGGGGCTTCCACTGTCGACTACGGCCGGCGGGCCCTCACGGGTTCAGCGCCAGCACCACGTACCCAGCCAGCACCGCCAGGTGCACCGCGCCCTGCAGCGGGGTCGCCCGGCGCGGGATGACGGTGAGGGTGAGCAGCACGATGGTCAGGCTCAGCAGCACCATGTGCGCCGGGTCGAGGCCGAGGACGAGCGGGCCGGAGAGCCAGGTGGAGGCGATCGCGACCGCCGGGATGGTCAGGCCGATGCTGGCGAGCGCCGAGCCGAGCGCGAGGTTGAGGCTGGTCTGCACCCGGTTGCGGACGGCCGCGCGCAGCGCCGCGATGGTCTCCGGCAGCAGCACCATCATGGCGATCACGACGCCGACCACGGCGTGCGGCAGCCCGGCGTCGTCCACCGCCTTCTCGATGGTCGGCGACACGCCCTTGGCCAGGCCCACCACCGCCACCAGGGCGACGGCGAGCAGCAGCACGCTGATCCCGGCGGCCCGGAGGGTGGGCGGGGAGGCGTGCTCCTCCTCGGCCAGCACCCGGCCCTCGGGGGTGACGGGCAGGAAGTAGTCGCGGTGCCGGACGGTCTGGGTGGCCACGAACAGGCCGTAGACCACCAGCGAGGCGGTGGCCGCGAAGGTGAGCTGGGTGGTCGAGAACTGGGGGCCGGGCGAGCTGGTGGTGAAGGTCGGCAGTACCAGGCTGAGGGTCGCGAGGGTGGCGATGCAGGCCAGCGCGGCGCCGGTGCCCTCGGCGTTGAAGACGGCGGTCCGGTACTTGACGGCGGCGACCAGGATGGACAGTCCGAGGATGCCGTTGCAGGTGATCATCACGGCGGCGAAGACGGTGTCCCGGGCCAGGGTGGAGGACTTGTCCCCGCCGTCGGCCATCAGCGTCACGATCAGCGCGACCTCGATCACGGTGACCGCCACGGCGAGGACCAGCGACCCGAAGGGCTCCCCCGACCAGTGCGCGATCACCTCCGCGTGGTGCACGGCCGACAGCACGGCGCCCACCAGGAAGCAGGCGACCACCGCCACCACCCAGCCGGGGAGTTCCTTGTGCCAGGTCAGGGCGAGGACGAGGAACGACACCACCGGGACGACGACGGTCCATTGCGCGAGAGCCGCGCGGAGCTTCGTGATCATGCCGCCGAGGATCCCAGACCGGAGGCCCGTCACCCGGGTGCCCGCGCCGGATACATAGGGATGTGGCATAACTCATCCCAATTCGGCAGTCACCCACCGTAGCCATGAAGGTACTGAAGCACTTTGTCGACATGTTGCCGAAGCCGTTCCGGGACGCCCCCGGCGGTCGCCACGGTCTTGTCGCTGGTCCGGTAGGCCGCCGCGACCAGGGCGGGCAGGTCGTGGGTGAAGCCGTGGCGCTTTATCTGCTGGTCGAGCCAGCAGGCGTAGTTGCCCATCGCGGCGATCGCGTCGCCCGGATCCCAGTACGACTTCGGACCGGCGTGGGTGGCGGCCTTGCCCCAGGCCTCGAAGACGGAGGGCGTCCACAGGGCGATGCCGTACTCGCCGGTCTCCGGGCGGGCGGCCTTCGGGTCGAAGCCGCTCTCGGCCTTCAGCATGGCGGCCAGCAGCACCGGGGTGACCTCCGGCTCGGGGCAGCGCCGCGCCGCGGTCTCGATCATTCCCCGGTAGGCCACCGGGACGTCCGATCCGGCCGGGATCGCGCCGGGCGGCGGGGGCGCCGCGCGCTCAGCCGCGCCCGGTCCGCCGGGCTCCGGGCCACCGGCCAGGGCGAGGACGGCGAGCCCG
>NZ_LFVW01000680.1:0-6047 GCF_001182915.1 Kitasatospora sp. MY 5-36 | reverse complement strand
CTGCTCGGGACGGCGCCGGGAGCGGTGGTCGCGGTCGGCGCGCCCGGGGAGCCCGAGGTGCCGCTGCTGGCCGACCGGCCGCTGGTCGGCGGCGCCCCCGCGGCGTACGTCTGCCGGCACTTCGCCTGCGACGCCCCGACCACCGATCCGGCGGAACTGGCCGGAAAGCTGGGCGTGGCGGTCGAGTAGCGGGCGCCCCGGCGGGGGCGGGCAGGGGTTCGACGGCGGCCGGATAATCGTTGGCGAGCGGGGTCCGGCCGGGTCCACCATGGGCCATGACCTGGACTTTCAGCACCTCCCTCGATGAGTTCCGCGACCAGGCGGGCGCCTTCCTGGCCGCTCGCCCCGCCGAGAACACCGTCCTGCTCACCATCGCGCACCGGCTGGCCGAGTCCGGCCTGACGGTGTTCGGCGAGCCGCCGGTCTTCGGCTGGTGGCGGGCCGAGCAGGGAGGTCCGGTCGCGGGCGCCTTCCTCCAGACGCCGCCGTTCGCCCCCCGGCTCTCCTTCATGTCGCCGGCCACGGCCGCCGAGCTGGCGACCGGCCTGGCCGCCGCCGGAGCCGGCTTCACCACGGTGGCCGGGGTCGGCGGGGGAGCCGAAGCGGTCCGCGCCTTCGCCGCCGCCTGGACGGCGGCCACCGGCACCGAACAGTCCGTCCGCGTCGACGAACGGCTCTACCGGCTCGGCGAGTTGACCGACCCGCCGCACCCGCCCGCAGGCCGCCACCGGCTGGCCGAACCGGCCGACCGCGAACTGGCGATCCGCTGGTACCAGGAGTTCCTGGCCGAGGTCGAGGTCGAACTCCCCGACGTCCCAAGGGCGGTGGACGAGCGGACCGCGAACGGCTGCCTGCACCTGTGGGAGGACGACGGCCGCCCGGTCGCCCTGGCCGGCAGCAGCCCGGTGCTCGCCGGCATGTCCCGCATTGGCCCGGTCTACACCCCCGCCGAAAGCCGCGGCCACGGCTACGGCACCGCCGTCACCGCCGCCGTCTCGGCCCACCTCCTCGCCCACGGCGCCACCGAGGTCCTGCTCTACACCGACCTCGCCAACCCGACCAGCAACTCCATCTACCAGCAGATCGGCTACCTGCCGGTGGAGGACTCCCTGATCGTGGACTTCCGGCCCCGGTAACGGAGTTACGCGTCCCTGGTCAGATGCACGCCCGCCACCTCGGCCACCTTCGTGCCGAAGGGATCGGTGGCGGCCGCCGCAGTGGCGGGCGCGGGCAGCCGGTCGGCGCTGAGGTACGTCTGCGCGCAGGTGAGAAGGTTGCCGCCGGCCGACTTCATGTCGCCGGCGAGCCCGTCCAGCAGCGACTTCCAGGCGGTGCCGCACCCCTGCAACGCCGCCCCGCTCTGCCACCCCGCCAGCCCCCCGGCCGCCTTGTCGCCCGGCTCCGCGAGCTTCGCCGTCTCCTCCGGAACCTTCCCGGCCACTGCCAGCGCGTTGTTCCCGGCGGCGGTCAACTCGCCTGGTTTTACAGTGAATCCCTTGCCGTCACCCATCGCTCTTCCCCCAATGCCGCTGTGGCAGACGTGGGTTATGGTAGCGGTGAGTATCGGGGGGAGCACTCATGGCTGATCCGGATCAGCGGGCCGGCGCGGGCCGGCTCGACTTCGCGAGCCTGAAGAACGCCAGACCGGGGGACCTCCACGCGGCCGGCGACGCGTACGACGCACTCCACAAGGCGTTCGCGCAGCACACCGCCGACTGGAAGCGCGGCACCACCGACCGGGTCCACGGGTCGGGCTGGAGCGGACCGGCAGCCGACGCCGCGATCCCCTCACTGGACGGCACGACCACCCAACTGCACGCCGCCGAAACCGAACTGGCCGCACTCGGCCAGACCCTGCGGGACTACGCCGACCTCTTCGGACTCGCCCAGTCGAAACTCCGGCAGGCCGTCGTCGACGCCGGTGCCAAGGGCCTGACCGTCAGCGACAACGGCACGGTGAGCTGGCCCGCGCCCACCGGCCCGGTGGACGCGAACTGGGAGACCAAGCAGAAGGCGGCGGCCGAGGAGATCGCCAAGCGGATCACCGCCGCCCTCACCGAGGCCGGGACGGCCGACCAGACCCTCGCCGGGCTGCTCAGGGGCTTCACCCAGCACGCCACCAGCAAGTCGGGCCTGACCCTCGCGGTCGCCGAGGCCGACCAGCGGACGGCGAACGAGTCGGGCGCCCCGTACCTGAGGGACATGCCGGCCGCGGGAGCGCCGCCCACCGAGGTCAACAGCTGGTGGAACGGCCTCGACCCGGCGGGCCGGCAGTGGTTCATCGACCACCACCCGGAGAAGGTCGGGAACCTGGACGGGATCCCGGCGGACGTGCGGGACCAGGTCAACCGGAGCTACCTGGACAAGCGGCTGAGCGAGCTCAAGGGCAAGCAGCGGACGAAGGAAGAAGAGGCGGAGTTCAAGAAGCTCCAGCCCATCCAGGAACGCCTCGCCCAGGACGACCAGGCGAAGGACGGTCGGCCGCACTCCTACCTGATCGGCATCGGGGCCGAGGGCCAGGGCCGGGCGATCCTCTCCTTCGGGAACCCCGACACCGCCACCGACATCTCCTCCTACGTGCCCGGGATCACCACCACTCCCGATTCGCTCGGCAAGGCGACGCCGGGGACCACGCCCGGCACCAATGAGGCGGAGAACGCGCTGAACGTCTGGCGGGAGGCCAACAAGAAGGTCAAGCCCGGTGGATCGGCGGCCTCCATCGTGTGGCTCGGCTACGACCCGCCGGACATCGGCGTCGGAGCGGCCACGCCCGCACAGGCGGCCAAGGGCGCGCCCGACTACGCGAGGTTCGTCACCGGGCTCCGGGCGACCAACGCGAGCGGCCAGTGTCCGCACATCACCTCGATCGGGCACAGCTACGGCTCGCTCCTCGTCGGGCTGGCCACGAAGGAGGCCTCCCACCAGGGGAACCTCACGCTGCCGGACGACGTGGTGATCATCGGCAGCCCCGGCGTCGGGGTGAAGCACGCCGCGGACCTGGGGATGCCCGCCGGCCACGTGTGGGCGGGCGCGGCCGGCAACGACCCGGTCACCCAGATCCCCTCGGCGGCGAACCAGGCGGTGCCCTGGCCCTTCAAGGGCGTGGCCGGGGCCGATCCGCACGACCTCTGGTACGGGAGGGACCCGGCGAGCGAGTCCTTCGGGGCCAAGCGCTTCACCGTCGACGGTTGGAGCAAGTCGGGGAGCGTCGTGGACTTCGGGATGCACACCAAGTACCTGGCCCCGGAGACCGGCGGCCCCTCGCTGGGCAACATCGGCTCGATCGTCGCGGGCCGGACCGACGACGTCCACCTGACCGAGGGACGATGAAGACCCGTTGGAAGGTGACCGCATTCGTCACCGCGCTCCTCGCCGTTCCGGCCGTCGTCCTGGTGGCGTCCGCCAACGGATACGGACCGTTGGCCCTGAGGGAGCGGATGGTTCTGCTGAGCCCGGGTGAGGCGAAGGGCCGGATCGACGCCGCCCTGCGCGCGACCATGGGGGCGGTCTCGCCGCCGCTCAGCTATGCGGGCGCCGACGTCGACCTGTACAGGCGGTCGGACCACTGGGACCACGAGTCGAGTCTGGAAACGAACGTCACCGGGATCGTCCGTGTGCGGACGGTGGTCTCGCGGGCGAAGCTGCCGCTCCTGATGGAACAGGTGACCCCGGCGTGGCGGGCACTCGGGAGCCCGAACGTCGTCCGGGCGGACAACTCGGCGAAGTACCCGCGCCTGTTGGGGGCGGGGACCGTCGGCGGTGAGACCTCGCTGGCCGTCAACGCGGTCGGGTCCGAGGACTCCTCCTCCTACACGGTGACCTTCGAGGCGGAGGTCTTCGGCGTGCTGTACCAGCCCGCCCGTGCGTACGCGCCGATGTCCCCGCTGGGCCGGACGCCGCATGACGCCGCGGGCTACGTGGTCGTCGACCCCGTCGACGACCCGTACTGGTCGCACTGACCCCCCACCCCCTCACTCCCAGTCCCACCGGATCCCCAGGAGGCACGGCCGTACCGCCGTCGCCACCAGGTGGACGCAGTGGTGCCCGTCGAGGGTGAGTTCCTCGGTCTCGTACGGGGCGGCGCCCGGTGAGTGCAGTGCGAAGCGGTGGCAGCGGACGGGGAGGGCGGCGGGGTGGAAGGTGACCTGGAGGACGTACTGGCCGGCGCCGGAGTTGAAGCCGCGGACGTATTCGCAGCTGGGGTCGGGGGAGGGGGCGTCGTCGAAGCCGTAGCCGAGCAGGTGGGTGTCGCCGGCGCGTAGGCGGCGGTCGAGGAGGAGTTCGGCGGCGAGCAGGTGGTGGGCCTGGTCGCGGCGGATGCGGCCGGGGCGGCAGTTCTCCTCGGCGCGGACGCCGACGCGGGTGATGTCGCTGCCCGGGTCGCCCTGGTAGAGGGCGAGGTAGCGGTCGATGCCGTCGCGGTGGGCGCGCAGGGCGTGCTGGGAGTCGCGGCGGGCGAGTTGGCGGTCGGGGCCGACGCGGATGCGTTCGATGTGGGTGATGGTGTGCAGTCCGGTGTCGCGCGGGCCGGCGAGGGTGGCGAGCAGGTCGTCGACGGCGACGGCGGGGGAGATGAGGTCGCGGTAGGGGCGGACGGGCGGGCCGGCGGGGGCGGGGCCGGCGGCGCGGCGGGGGCCGAGCAGCCGGGTGAGGGAGTGCTCGGGCAGGTCGAGGACCTCTTCCAGGGCGGCGACGGCGCGCAGTGACTCGGTGCGTTCGGGGCGGCGGCGGCCCTGCTGCCAGTAACTGAGGCTGGTGAGGCCGACGGTGACGCCGCGCAGGGCGAGGTGGCGGCGGATGCGGTGGAGGGCGAGGCCCCGGGCGGAGATCGCGGTGCGCAGGGCGAGGTGGAAGGGGCCGGTGCGCAGGGCGGCGGCGAGGTCGGCTGGGTCGCTCTTGTGGATGGCGGCCTCCTGGGGGACGGGCGGACCGGCGTGCGGGCGGCTCGGACGGAGCGGCGTTTGACCGTGAATATTCACATCGGTGCGGTGGTTTGTCACCGGTCCGGGCCTGCTGCGCGGTGGTTCTCCGGGCGCCGTTCACATCCGCGTCCGCCCGTTCACACCTCAGTCGGGCCCCGCGGAGGGCCGTTGACCTGTCCCTGACGAGGCGCGATGCTCGGGGCGCGATCCGGACCGCGCCCCCACACAGCACCTCGCTCCACTCGTGCAAGGAGGCTTTCCCGCCATGCCAGTTCCACGAATACGGCTGCGCCGCGCGGTCTCGCTGCTCGCCCTCGGCGTGCTGGGCCCGGCGCTCACCGCCGCGGTGGCGGCGCCCGCGATCGCCGCCCCGGCCGGGCAGCCGGCCCCGTACCAGGCCCAGGCCCAGTACCAGGACCAGGACCGGACCCAGGCCCAGACCCAGACGCAGGCCCAGGACCGGGCCGCGCACCAGGTCCGCCAGGCCGCCGCGCCCGGCAGCACGGCCGACCTGGCCGGCACCTTCAAGAAGCTCAACATCACCATGCAGCAGCAACAGCAGACCAACTGGTGCTGGGCGGCGAGCGGGAACACCATCGCCACCTGGTTCGGCTACAACTACAGCCAGAACCAGTTCTGCAACGCCGCGTTCGGCCGCTCCGCCAACTCCAGCTGCCCCAACAGCCAGGCCACGCTGGGCGACGTGCAGAACGGGCTGAACTGGGTCGGCATCAACCCGGGCTCGTACGTCAACGGGTACCTGAACTACGGCACCGTGCAGTCCGAGGTGAACGCGGACCGCCCGATCGAGACGCGCATCCAGTGGAGCTCGGGCGGCGGCCACATGCACGTCCTGTACGGCTACGACACGTCGAGCAACTGGGTCTACTGGGGCGATCCGTGGCCCTCCAACTACCGCTACAACTGGGCGGATTACGGGTACTACGTGAACAACAACACGTTCTCGTGGACCCACTCCCTGTACCGGATCGGCGCGTGAGGGCGGCCATGACCGAGACCAAGAGCCGCCGTCGGGCCGCCACCGCGACCGCCACCGCCCTGCTCGCCGCCGGCCTCGCGCTGGCGCTCGCCCCGGCCGCGCACGCGGACTCCCCGTCCGCCCCG
>NZ_LFVW01000679.1:0-6051 GCF_001182915.1 Kitasatospora sp. MY 5-36 | reverse complement strand
GGGGCATCGGCGGTCCTCTGGCGGCGCGGTGGGGTCGGGGCGCCGTCGATTATGTCCGAAATGGCACTTAAAGTGCCGTTAAGCGCGGGCCGTCAGGCGCGAGTGGCGTCCGGGGCGAGCGCCGCCCACGGGGCGCCCGGCACGACCAGCGGCGTGCCGGTCACCGGGTCCGGCACCACCACCGAGTCCAGTCCGAACACCTCCCGCACCAGCTCGGCCGTCACCACGTCCCCGGGCGCGCCCTGCGCCACCACCCGGCCGTCCCGCATCGCCACCAGGTGGTCGGCGTACCGGGCGGCCTGGTTGAGGTCGTGCAGCACCGCGACGACGGTCCGGCCGCGCTCGACGTTCAGTCGGCGGACCAGGTCCAGCACCTCCACCTGGTGCGCGATGTCCAGGTAGGTGGTCGGCTCGTCCAGCAGCAGGATGTCGGTGCCCTGGGCGAGCGCCATCGCGATCCAGGCGCGCTGGCGCTGGCCGCCGGACAGCTCGTCCATGCTCCGCTCGGCCAGCTCGGCGGTGGAGGTGCGCTCCAGCGCCTCCGCGACCGCCGTCTCGTCCTCCGGCGACCACTGCTGCCACCAGCTCTGGTGCGGCTGGCGGCCGCGCGCGACCAGGTCCGCCACCGAGATGCCCTCGGGGGCGGACGGCGACTGCGGCAGCAGGCCGAGCCGCTGGGCGATCCGCTTGGTCGGGATCCGCGCCAGCTCCTCGCCGTCCAGCAGCACCGCGCCCCGGACCGGCTTCAGCAGCCGGCCGAGGGCCCGCAGCAGGGTCGACTTGCCGCACGCGTTCGGGCCGACGATCACCGTCACCCGCCCGTCCGGGACGGCCACGTCCAGGTCCTCGACGACCGTGCGCGCCTCGTAGGCCAGGGTGAGGCCCCGGGCCTCCAGGCGGTGTTCGGACATCAGGAACCTCCACGGCGGGATCGGATCAGCAGCCACATCAGGTACGGCGCGCCGACCAGGCCGGTCACCACGCCCACCGGCAGCTCCGTCGGAGCCAGCAGCCGTCGGGCGACCAGGTCGGCGAGGACCACCACCAGCGCGCCGGTCAGCGCCGAGCAGAACAGCGGGACCTGCGCCGAGCGGGCCAGCCGCAGCGCGATCTGCGGGGCCATCAGCGCGACGAAGTCCACCGGCCCGGCGGCCCCGGCCGCGCACGAGGCCAGCACGATGCCGAGCAGCGCCATGCCGAGGCGGATCCGGTCCAGGCGCAGGCCGAGGCCGACGGCGGTGGCGTCGTCGAAGGAGATCGACCGCTGGGCGCGGGCGGCCCACAGCGCGACCGGCACGGCGGCGAGCAGCACCCAGGCGAGCCAGTCGGCCTGGTCGTAGCCGGCGCCGTTCAGGCTGCCGGTCATCCAGACCTTGGCGGCCTGGGCCTGGAAGCCGTCGCCCTTGGTGAGGAAGACGGAGGTGAGCGAGGACAGCGCGACGCTGATGCCGATGCCGATCAGCACGAAGCGCTGCGCGTGCAGGCCGCGCCGCCAGGCCAGCGCGTACACCAGCAGCCCGGCCACCAGGCCGCCGGCCACCGCCGCGTACGGGGCCTGGCCGGTCGAGCCGACCACGCCGTACGCCATCAGACCGACCACGGTCGCGGTCGCGCCCCAGGTCACGCCCACCACGTCGGGGCTGGCCAGCGGATTGCGGGCGACGGTCTGGATCAGCGCCCCGGCCAGCCCGAGCGCCAGGCCGACCAGCAGCCCGACCACCACCCGGGGCAGCCGGAACTCGCCGACCACCAGCTCGTGCGGGCTCGGTCGGCCGAGCACCACCTTGACCACCTCGGACGGCGCGACGGTGGACTCGCCCAGGCAGAGCGAGGCCACCACGGTCGCCGCCAGCGCCACCAGCAGCCCGACGGTGACGGCCAGCGAGCGCCGGTGCACCAGGAACGACGCCCGCCCGGCCCGGACGACGGTGTAGCCGCGCAGCGAGACCTTGCGGGAGACGGATGCCGTGCCGGGGACGGGAGTCATGCCGCCACCACCTTGCGGCGGCGGACCAGGGCCACCAGCACCGGGACGCCGACCAGCGCCGTCATCACGCCCGCCGGGACCTCGGACGGCGGGAACAGGACCCGGCCGAGGGTGTCGGCGAGCAGCAGCAGCGCCGGGCCGAGGACGGCGGAGAAGGCGAGGATCCAGCGGTGGTCGGCGCCGGCCAGCGCGCGGGCCGCGTGCGGGACGGCGAGGCCGACGAAGGCGATCGGGCCGGCCGCCGCGACCGCCGAGCCGGTCAGGACGGTCGCGCCGAGCGCACCGACCGCCCGGACCAGGCCGGTCTTGGCGCCCAGCCCCTTCGCGGTGTCGTCGCCGAGCGCCAGCGCGTCCAGTCCGCGCGCCACCGCGACCACCAGCACCGTGCCGACGGCCAGGAACGGCAGCAGCTGCCAGGCCACGTCCGAGGTCCGCCCGGAGAGCGAGCCGACGTGCCAGAAGCGGAACTGGTCCATGGTGGCCGCGTCGGTGGTCAGCACCAGGGTGTTGAGCGAGGCGATGAACGCGGACGTCGCCGAGCCGGCCAGCGCCAGCTTGATCGGCGTGGCCCCGCCCCGGCCGCGCCCGGCGAGCCCGTACACCAGCACGGTGGCGATCACCGCGCCGGCGAAGCCGAACCAGACGTACCCGGTGAGGGTGGAGACGCCGAAGCCGGAGATGGCGACCACCACGCCGGCCGCCGCGCCCTGGGAGACGCCGAGGATGCCGGGGTCGGCGATCGGGTTGCGGGTCAGGCCCTGCATGACGGCCCCGGCCAGGCCGAGCGCCGCGCCGACGGCCAGTCCGACGACGGTGCGCGGCACCCGCAGCTCGCGGACCACCACGGCGTTCGCGGTGTCGCCGCCGTGCAGCAGGGCGTCCAGCGTGTCGCCGAACGGGATGGTCCGGCTGCCGACCGCCAGGCTCAGCAGCACCGCGGCGGCCAGCACGACGAGTGCGGCGGCCAGCCACAGTATTCGGCGCCGCGGCGCGCGGTACGGCGCGCGGGGCGCACCGGGCGGTGCGCTGGTGTCGGTCATGGGCCCTCTCCGCTGACAACTCAGGCAAACCTAAGTTCCGCCGTGAAGCCCGGGCAAATCGCCTCGTGGCCCGGGGCACCCGTTGGGTAGCCTGGCGGCATGCCCGCGACCTCACCCGCCCCGCTCACCGTCGGCTTCGACCTCGACATGACGCTGCTGGACACCCGGCCGGGTATCCGCGCCACCTACCTGGCGCTCTCCGCCGAGACCGGCACCCCCATCGACGCCGACCTGGTGGTCACCCGGCTCGGCCCGCCGCTGCTGGACGAGATCCGCAACTGGTTCCCGGAGCACGAGGTGGAGCGGGCCGTCACCCGCTACCGCGAGCTCTACCGCGACCACGCCTTCGCCCCGACCGTGGCCCTGCCCGGCGCGCACGCCGCCGTCGAGGCGGTCCGCGCCCACGGCGGCCGGGTCGCGGTGATCACCGGCAAGTACGAGCCGAACGCCCGCCTCCACCTGGAGCACGCCGGGCTGGCCGCGGACACCGTGATCGGCGACCTGTGGGCGGAGACCAAGGGCGACGCGCTGCGCGAGCACGGCGCGAGCGTCTACGTCGGCGACCACCTCGGCGACATCCGCGGGGCCCGGCACGCCGACGCCCTCGCGGTCTGCGTGCCCACCGGCCCGTACAGCGCGCGGGAACTCCACGAGGCGGGCGCGGACGTGGTGCTGGACGACCTCACCGGCTTCCCGGACTGGCTCGCCGGCCACCTGGCCGACCGCTAGGGCGGGCGCCGGAGCAGGCCCGCGGGCCTCAGGAGCCGGAGGGCCTCAGGACTCGACCGGCTCGATCCGGCGGCGCTGGGCCCGCGCGTTCAGCAGCAGTCCGGTCAGCGCGGCCAGGAAGCCGGCCGGCATCAGCATGCTCAGCCAGTACGCGGCCGTCGGCAGCGGCGTCAGGTGCAGGAACAGCGGGACGAAGGTGACCAGGGTGGCGAGCGCGCCGAGACCGAAGACGATCACCCCGGCCTTGACGTACACGTCGCCGGGGTCGGCGCTCTGGCTGCTCACGTCTGCTCACTCCTACGGGCCGGTCGGAACTGCCCCCAGTCTGGCAGAGCGGCCGCCGGGGAGGCCCACCGGAGCGGGCCGGTCACGTTGCGCAGTTTCCCGGCAGCTGAACGTTTTGATCCCTGTTGAGCGGGGGTATGCACGGGGTGCCGAGGGGCGCTACAGGTGCGCCCCGCGTCCTCAGACCCGGGGGTGTGAGCCGATGGACCGCGCGGAGCCGCGCCCCGGCCGTGCCAGTGCCGGGTCGCCCGTGACCGCGAGATCCCGTTCCCGCCGCCCCCACCGGGCCTCGGAACGCGGGTCCCTCGCGGAACGCGGATGAGGCAGTGACGGACGGTTAGTCTGCTCCTGACCGCGTGCCGGCCACGAGCGCCCACGGGCGCCGAGCCGAGGTCGGCCGCCTTTCCCCACCACCCAGTGATCCCCGGCCAGGGCCGGGATCCCTCACACCCATTCGAGGACTGTTCGAGATGCCCACCGGCCAGGTCAAGTGGTTCAACGAGACGAAGGGCTTCGGCTTCCTGTCGCGCGACGACGGCGGGGACGTCTTCGTCCACACCAAGGCGCTGCCCGACGGTGTCACGTCGCTGAAGCCGGGTCAGCGGGTCGAGTTCGGCGTGGTCGCCGGCCACCGCGGGGACCAGGCGATGGCCGTGCAGCTGCTGGACGCACTGCCCTCGGTGGCCGCCGCCCAGCGGCGGAGCGCCGACGACATGGCGCCGATCGTCCAGGACCTGATCACCACGCTGGACGCGGTGCTGCCCGGCCTCCAGCGCGGGCGCTACCCCGCCAAGCCGACCGGCCAGAAGCTGGCCGGCCTGCTGCGCGCGGTGGCCGACAACTTCGACGTCTGACGGGGAGCCGGACAGCCCTGGAGCCGGAACGCGCTGAAGTCGGAACGCTCTAGAACGCCAGCGCACCCGGGTCGAGCGGGGGCACCAGCCCCTCCGCGGCGGCCCGGGTGAGCAGCGCGCGGACGGCCGCGTAGCCCTCCTCGCCGAGGTCCTCGGTGAACTCGGTGACGTACAGCCCGATGTGCTGCTCGGCGACGTCCAGGTCCATCTCCTGGGCGTGCGCCAGCACGTACCCGCGGCTCGCGGCCGGGTCCGCCCAGGCCTGCCGGACGGAGGAGCGGATCGCGTCGGCGATCTCCCGCAGCCGCTCGGCGCCGAGCGAGCGCCGGGCGACGATCGCGCCCAGCGGGATCGGCAGGCCGGTCTCCCGCTCCCAGGCCTCGCCCATGTCGGCCAGGCTGTGCAGGCCGTACTGCTGGTACGTGAAGCGGGCCTCGTGGATGACCAGGCCGGCGTCCACCCGGCCGTCCCGGACGGCGGGCATGATCTCGTGGAACGGCAGGACGACGATCTCGCCGAAGCCGCCCGGCACCGCCTTCGCCGCCCAGAGCCGGAACAGCAGGTAGGCGGTGGAGCGCTCGGAGGGCACCGCGACGGTCTTCCCGGCCAGGTCGGCGGGGGAGTCCACGCCCGGCAGGGTGAGCACCAGCGGGCCGCAGCCGCGGCCCAGCGCGCCGCCGCAGGGCAGCAGGGCGTACTGCTCCAGGACCCAGGGCAGCGCGCCGTAGCTGATCTTCAGCACGTCCAGCTCGCCGCGCTCGGCCTGCCCGTTGGTGATGTCGATGTCGGCGAAGGTCACCTCGGGGGCGTCCGCCCCGGGCACCAGGCCGTGCGCCCAGGCGTGGAAGACGAAGGTGTCGTTCGGGCAGGGCGAGTACGCGATGCTCAGCCGTTCAGCCACGGCCGGCCTCCTCAATCGGTTCGTGGTGCGGATGCCAGCTCGTGGACGGGCAGGGCGGCGAAGGCCCGTTCCAGGGCGGCCAGCGCCTCGCCGATCCGCCAGGCGGCCCGGTCGCGCGGGCCCACCGGGTTGGACACGGTGCGCAGTTCGAGGGCCGGCACGCCGTACCGGGCGGCGGCCTCGGCCACGCCGAAGCCCTCCATCGCCTCGGCGACGGCGCCCGGGTGGCGGGTGGCCAGCGCGGCGGCGCGCTCG
>NZ_LFVW01000067.1:0-240 GCF_001182915.1 Kitasatospora sp. MY 5-36 | reverse complement strand
CGATCACCGCCCAGTGGGTGGCGGATCGTGGCGCGTCGCGAGTGGTGCTGACGTCCCGTTCGGGTCCGGGTGCCGCCGGTGTGGCGGAGTTGGCGGCCTCGATCGCAGCTCGTGGATCGGCAGTTGACGTGGTGACGTGTGACGTCGCCGACCGCGCCTCCGTGGCGGAGGTCCTGGACCGTATCGATGCGACGGGTCCGGTGCTGTCGTCGGTGGTTCACTCGGCCGGGACGGGCGGGA
>NZ_LFVW01000678.1:0-6060 GCF_001182915.1 Kitasatospora sp. MY 5-36 | reverse complement strand
AGCCGCACCGCCCCGCGCAGCCTCGGGTGCCCCGGCGCCCGCACCAGCCGCACCCCGGCCCGTTCGACGTCCGGCAGCACCGCCGTCCCGTTCTCCAGCGCCTCCTCCAGCGCCCGCGCGCCGACCCGCAGCCGCAGCCCGCTCACCCCCGGCGTCGGCACCGCGATGCTCGACAGCCCGCTGCGCCGCAGCTGCGCCACCAGCCACCACGCCATCCCCGCCACCAGGGCGGTCAGTCCGCCGATCACCGTCGGCCACCACCACGACGACGCCACCCACCGCCCCCGGGACCGCGCGCTCACCACCGGCTGGTCGGGTGAGGTGAGCGGCCACCACTGCGGCGGGTGGACGCCCAGTCGCCGGTACAGGTCGAGCCCGCCCGCCAGCACCAGCACCCCGGCCGCCAGCAGCACGGCCCCCACCACCCCCAGCACCACCCGGTTGACGACCGTCCTCCTCACCCGGCCGCCCCCTCGCCGCCGGCCGCCCCGGCCCCCGTCCCGGACCCGGTGGTCCCCGCCCCCGGGTCCTCCCCCACCACGCCCCCGGCCCCCCGTCCCGTCCGCACGTCCAGCCGCAGTGGCCGCCCCAGCCCCACCCGCTCCAGCTCGTCCCGCAACTGCCGCTGCACCAGCGCCGGGTCCGCCACCCCCTCCAGCGAGATCCGGACCCGCCGCCGCCCGACCCGGATCCGCAGGCGGTCGATCCCGTCCAGGCCCGCCGCCCGGTCCGCCAGCAGGTGTCCGACCCCGGCCCGGTCGACGGCCGCGGTCGTCCCCCCGTAGGGCCGCAGCACGAGCCACCGTCGCAGCCCGGGCGCGACGGCGAGCCACAGCAGCCACCCGCCGAGCGCGGTCGCCGCTCCGGCCCCCACCAGCACCGCCAGGTCGTCGAGGTGGCGGGTCGCCAGCTCGTCCGCGATCTGCGCCCGCCACCGCCGCGCCGGCTGCCCCACCCGTACGGCGACCACGTCGTACAGCAGCGCCCCCGCCACCACCAGCACCGCCGTCGCCACCAGGGCCGCCGCGGCCGTACGGGGTGCCCGCAGCCGCCTGACCTTCTCCGGCCGGGCCCCCGGCGCCGCCTCCGTTCCGGGCACCTCCTCGGTCACGAGGCGCCCCCCGTCACCAACTTCTCGACCACGACGACGACTTCCGACACCCTCGTCCCGGTCAGCCCCACCACCCGCTCCGCGATCCGCGCCCGAACGGCCCCGGCCAGCGCCGCGATGTCCGAGGGGAACGGCAGCTCGACCGCCACCCGGACCGTCACCGTGCTCCCCGGTACGGTCACCGAGACGTGCGGCGGCGCCCCCTTCGCCCGCCCGGCGGGCCAGGCCTCGGTCAGCACCTCCCGGACGGCCCGGGCCGCGATCCGCGCGTACACCCGGTCGGCGACCCGGAGCCGCCCCCGGCGCCCCGGCACGGAACCGGAACCGGAACCAGAACCGGAACCCGGGCCGGGGCCCGGTACGGCACCCGACCCGGAGAGCGCGGCCGGAGCCGACGCGGGGCCCGCCATCAGCGGCGCCGGTCGCGGCCGCGGAGCAGGTCCCCGAGTTCGCCCAGCTCGATGTCGCCCTCCAGCAGGCGCCCGAGCACGAATCCGACCAGCCCGAGCGCGGCCACCAGCAGGAAGGCCGCGAACCCGCCGAAGTACCCGGCGAAGCCGAGGGCCATGCCCACCACCAGGCCGACGATGGCCAGGTTCATCCGCTACTCCCTCGTGTCCCGCTGCCTCGTCGGGTCCGCCGTCGGCCCGCCGCCGAACGCGCTACTTGAGCTTCGGCCGCTGCCCGGAGGGCGCCACCGGCTCCTCTTCCTCCTCGAACTCCGGTTCGTCCGGGAGGTGGACGTCGTTGACCGCGATGTTGACCTCGACGACCTCCAGGCCGGTCATCCGCTCCACCGCGTTGATGATGTTCTCCCGCACCTGGCGGGCGAGTTCGGGAATGACCACGCCGTACTCGACCACCAGGGCGATGTCGATCGCGGTCTGCTTCTCGCCGACCTCCGCCTTGATGCCCCGCCCGACGCTGGGCTTGCCGCCGGGCACCCGGTCCCGCATCGCGCCGAAGGTGCGGGCGAGCCCGGAGCCGAGCGCGTGGATCCCGGCGACCTCGCGGGCCGCCATCCCGGCGATCTTCTCCACCACGCCGACGGCCAGCGCGGTGCGGCCACGCTCCCCCACCGGCTTGGCACCGCCGCCGGCCCCCGGCGGACCGGGGTTCGGGGCGCTGCCGCTGCCGGTGTGCTTGGGCATGGTCGCGGGCGTCGGAGTGTCAGGCATGGGCGCTTCTCCCGTCGTACGGCACCAGCTATATCGCAAACCTCCCCAACTCTGGCATTTCGCCACGATCCCCGCCCGGCGAGCACCGGCGGCCCTCCCCCGGCACGGGAAAGGGCCCGGCCCGGGGGAATCCCCCCGGGCCGGGCCCCGCGTCATCACCGTGCGGTCAGTCGCCGATCCCGGCGAGCTCCCGCAGCCGACGGGCCTGCGCCGCCCGTTCGGCCGAACGCTGCTCGTCGAAGGAGCGCCCGGCGGCGCCCTGCAGCAGCGCCTTGGTCTCGATCACCGCGCCGCGCGGAGCGGCCAGCAGCGCCGCCGCGAGGTCCCGGGCGGCGGCGTCCAGCTCCTCGCCCGGCACCACCAGGTTGGCCAGTCCGATCGCGGCGGCCTCCTCGGCCCCCACCCAGCGGCCGGTCGCGCAGATCTCCAGCGCCCGCGCGTAGCCGACGAGTTCGGTGAGCGGCTTGGTGCCGGCCAGGTCCGGGACGAGGCCCAGCGAGGTCTCCTTCATCGCGAACCGGACGTCCTCGGCGACCACCCGCAGGTCGCAGCCGAGGGCCAGCTGGAAGCCCGCGCCGACGGCGTGGCCCTGGACCGCCGCGATGGAGACCAGGTCCGGACGGCGCCACCAGGTGAAGGCCTCCTGGTACGAGGCGATGGCGGCGTCCAGCTCCTGGTCGGAGGAGGCGGCGAGCTGGAGGAAGGTGGGCTCGCCCGGGATGCCCTCGGGGGTGAACATGGCCCGGTCCAGCCCGGCGGAGAAGGAGACCCCCTCCGCGCGCAGCAGCACCACCCGGACGCTGCCGGGAAGGTCGCACCCGGCGGCGGCGAGGGCGCGCCAGAGCGCCGGCGACTGGGCGTTGCGCCGCTTGGGTCGGCACAGGGTCACGACGGCGAGTTCACCGTGGATCTCCAGGCGGACGCCGTCCCGCTCCCAGCTCGGGGCCTGCGGGTCGGTGGCGGGAGCGGTCATGCGGGGAACCTCCGGTGGCGAGGGACGTGGCTACCGGAGAGTAACAAACCTCGACGCGCAAGGGCAGGGGCCCCGACCGGGAAGGATCGACGGGGCCCGGGGCACTCGGCGGGGGAACGAAGGAGACGGTCCCGGGAGAAATGAACGGACTTCGGAAAACGGGGGACGGACGACACCCCGGACATGACGATCGGCGGCCGGTCCACACGACCCGAGGGCGGACGCCCGGCTGAATGGTCAACCGTCGTCTCCTCGGTCGGCGTCCTGCCGCCGCGTCATCCAGCCAATGGCTGACGAACCGTCAGGAACTGGCCCCGGCAGTCGCTTTGTTCTTGCCCCGCGTGGCACCGCCGCGGCCCCGGAGAATGACTCCGGATTCGCTCAGCATCCGGTGCACGAAGCCGTACGAACGACCGGTCTCCTCCGCGAGAGCGCGAATGCTCGCCCCGGAGTCGTACTTCTTCTTGAGATCGGCCGCGAGCTTCTCACGCGCGGCACCGGTCACCCGGCTGCCCTTTTTCAGAGTCTCGGCCACCCGTGCCTCCTCGTAGCGTTGCTCGGTCAGATTCCCATGATCACCCATCCACCGCGTCCTGGCCACCCATTCGACAAGGTCGATGTCGGAATTGCGTGGTCCACCGGTGGTGATCCGAGCGCAGCAGGGCGCTCACACAGAGTGCGCGCCCCCGGACTGATGCCGCCGTTTGCCGAAAAAGAGCTGATCAGCAGCGTCGGCCCGACCACGATCGAGTGGCGGGCCGACGGAAAGTCCTTAAACGGAATCCAGGTCTACTTCATTCCCGGACACGCCGAAAGGACTAGATATTCTCATCCAAAAAGCGGATCTCGCGTCTACTTCCGGTCAGGCCAGCGAGACCAGATCGGCGTAGCCCGGGTTCCACAGGTCCTCCACGCCGTCCGGCAGCAGGATGATCCGCTCCGGGTCGAGCGCCTCGACCGCGCCCTCGTCGTGGGTGACCAGCACGACGGCGCCGGAGAACTCGCGCAGCGCGCCCAGGATCTCCTCGCGGCTGGCCGGGTCGAGGTTGTTGGTGGGCTCGTCGAGCAGCAGCACGTTGGCGGAGGAGACCACCAGGGTGGCCAGCGCCAGACGGGTCTTCTCACCACCGGAGAGCACCCCGGCCGGCTTGTCCACGTCGTCCCCGGAGAACAGGAAGGAGCCGAGGATCTTGCGGATCTGCACCAGGTCGGTGTCCGGCGCGGCCGAGCGCATGTTCTCCAGGACGCTGCGGTCCGGGTCGAGCGTCTCGTGCTCCTGGGCGTAGTAGCCGATCTTCAGGCCGTGGCCCGGGATCACCTCGCCGGTGTCCGGCGCCTCCACCCCGGCCAGCATCCGCAGCAGGGTGGTCTTGCCGGCGCCGTTGAAGCCCAGCACGACGACCCGGGAGCCCCGGTCGATCGCCAGGTCGACGTCGGTGAAGATCTCCAGCGAGCCGTAGGACTTGGACAGGCCGCTGGCGGTCAGCGGGGTCTTGCCGCAGGGGGCCGGGTCGGGGAAGCGCAGCTTGGCGACCTTGTCGTTCACCCGGACCTGCTCCAGGCCGGAGAGCAGCTTGTCGGCGCGGCGGGCCATGTTCTGCGCGGCCACCGTCTTGGTCGCCTTGGCGCGCATCTTGTCGGCCTGCGCGTTCAGGGTCGCGGCCTTCTTCTCGGCGTTGGCCCGCTCGCGCTTGCGGCGCTTCTCGTCGTCCTCGCGCTGCTGCTGGTACTGCTTCCAGCCCATGTTGTAGACGTCGATGGCGGAGCGGTTGGCGTCCAGGTAGAAGACCTTGTTGACGACCGTCTCGACCAGGTCGACGTCGTGCGAGATGACGATGAAGCCGCCCTTGTACGTCTTCAGGAAGTCCCGCAGCCAGACGATCGAGTCCGCGTCCAGGTGGTTGGTGGGCTCGTCGAGCAGCAGCACGTCGGAGTCCGAGAAGAGGATCCGGGCGAGCTCGACGCGGCGGCGCTGACCACCGGAGAGGGTGTGCAGCGGCTGGGCGAGGATGCGGTCCGGCAGGCCCAGCGCGGCGGCGATGGTGGCGGCCTCGGCCTCGGCGGCGTACCCGCCCTTGGTGAGGAACTCGGTCTCCAGCCGGGCGTACTTCTTCATCGCGTTGTCCCGGGTGGCGCCCTGGCCGTTGGCCATCCGGTCCTCGTTCTCGCGCATCTTCTTCAGCACGGTGTCGAGGCCGCGGGCGGACAGGATGCGGTCCTTGGCGAGGACGTCCAGGTCGCCGGTGCGCGGGTCCTGCGGGAGGTAGCCGACCTCGCCCGAACGGGTGACGGTTCCGGCGGCCGGCAGGCCCTCGCCGGCCAGCACCTTGGTGAGCGTCGTCTTGCCGGCGCCGTTGCGGCCGACCAGGCCGATCCGGTCACCGGCGGCGACCTTGAAGCTCGCGGACTCGATCAGGATCCGGGCACCGGCACGCAGTTCGAGGGCGTTGGCGGAAATCATGGCTGGGGACTACTCCTGGGACGTGGGCGGGCGGCCGGGTGCGACGGACCCGGGGCCGGGTTGGCATGAGGGGGGCTTCATCGGCGGTCGGCGCGGCCCTCGCGGCGCCGCCGCCCGCTATTGCCCGGAGAAGATAGCCATGACGGCAAGTCTACCGGGCCCCGTACCGCCCCCGGGGAAGTACCGCCCAGGGGTATCCACCGGCCCGCCGGCCCACCGACCGGAGGCCGTCCCGGCTACTGGGGCTGCCCGGCCGGCTGGTCCCCCGCGGGGGCTCCGGCGGCCGCCGGGGCGTCCGGGGCGTCCGGGGCCGGGTTCCCGGCCGGGTCCTGGCCGG
>NZ_LFVW01000677.1:0-1597 GCF_001182915.1 Kitasatospora sp. MY 5-36 | reverse complement strand
ATCGCGGAGGCCGAGCTGGGCCGCCGTCAGGCCGCGCTGGCCGGGCTGCGCGCCGAGGTGGCCTCGCTGGAGCCGGTGTACCGGGCGCAGGGCGGCGGCGTGGACGGCTCGGTCCGCCTGCTGGAGGACGCCCACGCGGCCGGTTCGGCGCTCGGCTCCGTGGTGGGCGCCGCCAAGGAGGAGGTGCTGACCGTCCAGCCGGGCGGCGGGCATCCGCAGGCGGACCTGACGGAGGCGCTGCCCCGGGACCTGGCCGCGCTGGGGCGGGGCGTCCGGCTGCGGAGCCTGTACCAGCACCCGGCCCGGTTCGACCCGCCCACCCGTTCCTACGCGGAGCTGGTCATCGCCGCGGGGGCGGAGGTCCGGACCCGCGCCGAGGTGCCGGCCCGGCTGGTCGTGGTGGACCGGACCACGGCCTTCGTGCCGGCCCGGCTCGCCACCGGAGCGGCGCTGCTGGTCCGGGAGCCGTCCCTGGTGGCGTACTTCGTCGGGCTCTTCGAGCACGAGTGGAGCCAGGCGGTCCCGTACGACACCGCGCCGAGGGCTGCCCGTACGGTGTCCCGCGAGGTCGAGGACGTGATCGCGGTGCTGCTCGCCGCCGGGGAGAAGGACGACACGATCGCCCGGCGGCTGGGCATGTCGACCCGCACCTGCCGGCGCCACATCGCCGAGCTGCTGGCGCGTCTGGGTGCGCAGAGCCGGTTCCAGGCCGGGGCGTTGGCCGAGCGGGCCGGGCTCACCGTCCCGGCGGACGCCACCGGGCCCTGCTGAGGCCGGCCCCAACCGGCCGGGGACGGCGGACGGAGGCCCGCCGGGTGGTCCCGGCGGGCCTGCGCGTCGTCGGTCGGAGGATTACTCCGCAGCCTCGACCGGGGCGCCGAACGGCAGGTGCAGGTCGGTGCTCCAGTGGCTGAACGGGACGGCCGCGTCGTCCTGGGCGGCCTCGAGCGCCTGGAGGGAGAGGATCGTCGACATCAGAGACCGGCCTCCTCGGCGACGGGCGCCTCGGCGCGGTAGTGGGCGAAGCTGCTCCAGTGGCTGTTGGGCTCGACGGCACCGGTGCCGATCTCGCTCTGGAGGCCCTGGAGGGCCAGGATCTGGGTCATGGTCGTTCCTTTCCGTGGTGGTGCCGGCCACCGGATGGTGGCCGTGGTGGTCCCCCCGGTCGCGGGGCCTCGAAGCCTCAGGGCCGCGAAGCCTCAGGACCGGGGAAGTCGGTGATGCCGGGCAGCGGCACCGGGCCGAGGACGGCCTCGTGCAGCGCGACCAGGACTCCGGCGGCGCCGGTGGCCAGGTCCGCCGACAGGCGCATCGAGCGCCGGCCCGGGAAGGCGAGGTGGCCGCGATGGTTCATCACGTGCCACTCCAGCAGCCGCAGGTGGCGGTCGGCCTCGGCCCGGCGTCCGCTGCGCAGCAGGTGCAGTACCAGGCCGGCCCGGCCCTCGAACAGGCCGGCCGCCGCGATCAGGTCGGGGAGGCAGGCGCGGTCGGCGGCGGCGGTCGCCTGGGCGAACCGGCCGGGCAGCCGGCCCGCGCCGTCGGGTCGGTCCGCCCCGCTGTGCCGCGCCAGCTCGGAGATCAGCCGGGCGGTGCCGAC
>NZ_LFVW01000676.1:0-4400 GCF_001182915.1 Kitasatospora sp. MY 5-36 | reverse complement strand
GTACGGGAGCTTGCGGCGGTGGCGGTCCTCGACCAGGAAGAGCATCCCGTCGGTGACGTCCGCCTCGTCCAGTTCGCGGCCGAGCGCCGCCTCGGCCGCCGTCAGCCAGCGCCGCTCGCCGGTGTGCCCGTACAGCCGCAGGAACAGTGCGGCCTGCCCGCTCCAGCCGTCCAGCAGGCCGCGCAGCCGCGGTGCGGGCTCGTCCCGGGCCAGCTCGTGGCCGAGGGCCAGGGCCCGGTCGGCGAGCCGCTCGCGGCCGAGCACGTCGGCCAGGTCGAGCAGGCCGAGCGCGATGCCGGCCCGTCCGGAGCCGAGACCCGGATCGGCCGGGGCCTCGGTGGCGAGCAGCCGCTCGACCAGCGTGTCGGCCTCCCGGGTCGCCCCGAGCCGGGCCAGCGTCCAGGCGATGCCGGTCAGCCCGTCGTAGAGGCCGGGCGGCAGGTCGGCCGCGGCGTTCGCGCGGGCCACCAGCCAGTCGGTGTGCTCGGGCGGGGCGGGGCGGCCGCAGGCCCGGAGCGCGTACAGGACGCCGGCCGCGCCGTAGGACAGTCCCAGGCCGCCGTGGCCCGGGCCGAACTGTTCGACGTCGCCGGGGAAGAGGCGGTCCGTCCGGTCCGGGGTGGCCATCGCCAGGATGCCCGCGGCCAGCGAGTCCAGCACCGGGCGCCAGGCCGCGGTGTCCGCCGAGGGCTCCTGGGGCCAGGCCGGACGAGCCGGCCCCGCGGCGCCGTCGGCGGACACCGGAGCGCGTTCGGTGGCGCCCGCCGGCAGTTTCCCGCCGGCCGCCCGGTGCAGCGCCTCGGCCACCCCGGCCCCGAACCCGGCGGGCACGGGGTAGCGGCGGGAGATCTCCCGGCCGGCCAGCTCGGCCTTGCCCGAGTCCAGCCCGAGCTGGATGTTCAGCGGGAGGAAGAGGTAGAGCCGCAGCGCGGCCAGCGCGTACGCGTCCACGGCGGTTCCGCGCCGGGCCTTCGGCGAGACGAATCCGGGCGCGCCCAGCGGGGGAGCGGCGGGGTCGTCGGCGGGGAAGGCGATCTCGAAGTCGACCAGCGCGCAGCGCCCGTCCGGCCGGACCATCACGTTGTTGGGGTGCAGGTCGCCGAAGACCAGCCCGCGCTCGTGCAGCGCCGCCAGCATGCCGCCGACCTGGTCGAGCACGTCGAGCGCCCAGTCGGTGTACGCGGCCAGCTCGGCCTCGTCCGGGTCGGGGTGGGTGAGCGGGCAGGTGCGGGTGAAGACGTCCTCCAGCCGCTCGCCCTCGATGTACTCCTCGACCAGGTAGTGGTGCTCCCAGACCTGCCGGTACTCGTACAGGGCGGGCACGAAGTCCACCCCGGCCAGCGCCTCCAGCACCCGGCGCTCGCTCAGCAGCCGCTGCACCGCGTCCCGGCCGGCGTAGTCGAGCCCGGCGTGCGGGCGGGCCTCGCGCAGCACCACCTGTCGGCCGTCGCGCCGGTCGGTGGCCAGGTAGATCCCGCCGCCGTTCGAGAAGTGCAGCGCCTTGACGACCTCGAACGGGAAGTCGGCCGGGGCCTCGGCCTCACGCGCGGCGTCGGCGGCGAGCTGGGCGGAGACGAGCTCCGGCACCGGAGCCCAGTCCGGCACGGTGAAGACGGTGCCCCGGGTGTCGGGCACCAGTGCGCCGTCCGGGCCGCGCATCGCCGGGACGCGCCGGCCCCGCTCGTCGGTGCAGTGGCGTTCGACGAAGGAGCCGTAGCGCAGGTAGAGTGGGCCCTCCCGGTAGCGCAGGTCGCTCAGGACGTAGGGGCCGGGGACGCCCTTCAGCAGGGTGGACAGGTCGTCCAGCACCCGGGCCAGCCGGGTGTCGTCCTCCGGGTAGAGCGTGATCAGCTTGCCGCTGGCGCGGCGGTCGGCGTACTTGCTGTTCAGGGCGAGCACGGTGGCCCGGCCGCGCAGGAACTTCCAGGTCAGCCCGTGCTCCAGGCAGTACGCCAGGACCTGCTCGACGACCTGCTCCGCCTCGTCCGGGGTGGCCGAGACGTGCACCTTCCAGCCCTGCTCGGGGAGTCGGGCGTGCGGCGGCCGCAGGCTGATCCAGGGGCCGTGCTCGTGGCGCTCCCAGCCCGGCGGCAGCGGGGCGGTGGCGGCGGCGAAGCGGTCGTCGGCGTGCTCGGCGCGGGCGGGGTCGTCGTAGAACAGCGGGTCGGCGAAGCAGTGGCGCTCGTAGCGGTCGTCCATGGTGCCCGCCTCAGCCCGCGGTCCGCGGCCGGCACCCGGACGCGCCCGCTCCGGTGGCCGGCCGGCCGTCGGATGTCGTCGTCATGGGAGCCCCCCGGGTGCGGTCGATCCCGCCGGTTGCGGGCTGCTTCCGACCCTGCCAGCCGGGGTGGGCGGGGTCGACGGGTCCGACCCGCCACCTTCGTGCCTGGCAGTTTGCGGGCGGGTCCTGGAGGCGGCGGCTGTCCGCCCTCGCTCAGCGGTGTCCGCCGACGCCGGTGGCGGCGGCCGCGACCGGTGTGCGGTCGGGCTCCGGGCGCTGTTCGGTGTGCTGTTCGGTGCGCGGCTCGGGGGCGAGGTAGCGGCTGCGGACGGCGGCGACGATCTCGGCGCTCGCCCGCCCGTCGCCGTAGGGCGAGGGGAGCTGCGCCAGCCGTTCGCCGACGGCCTCGTCGGCGAGCAACTCCCTTAGGGCACGGGCGAGTTCGTGGCCCGGGCGGGCGAGCCGGGCGAAGCCGGCCCGGACGGCCTCGGGGCGCTCGGTGGAGTTGCGCACCACCACGAGCGGGCGCTTGAGCACCGTGCACTCCTCCTGGACCCCGCCGGAGTCCGACACCAGCAGCCGGCAGTGCCGGGCCAGGGCGAGGAACCCGGCGTGGTCCAGCGGTTCGATCCGGCGCAGCCGTGCGACCGGGCCGCGCAGGCCGAAGGCCTCGACGGCGGCCCTGGTCCGGGGGTGCAGCGGCAGCAGGACTGGCAGGTCCAGGGCGGCGAGCTGGTCGAGGATCTGGGCGAGCCGCGCGGCGTCGTCGGTGTTCTCGGGGCGGTGGATGGTGGCGAGCACGTAGCCGCCGGGGGTGACGGCGTGTTCGGCGACGATGCGGTGGGCCTCGGCGTCGGCGGGCAGGGTCGCCAGGGTCGCCTCGACGACGGTGTTGCCGGTGATCACCACCCGGTCGGCTTCGATCCCCTCGCGCAGCAGGTGCGCCGCCGCCGTCGCGGTGGGCGCGCAGTGCAGGTCGGCGAGCGGGGCGATCAGGCGGCGGTTGGCCTCCTCGGGCATGCCGGGGTCGAAGGAGCGCAGTCCGGCTTCGACGTGGACGACGGGTATGCCCGCGCAGTGGGCCGCGAGGGCGCCGGCGGCGGCGGTGTTGGTGTCGCCCTGGACGAGGACGGCGGCCGGCGGGCGGGCCGCGAGGTGGTCGCTCAACGCGCTGACCATCCGGCCTATTTGGCGTCCGCGCGGTTCGCCGCCGACGCCCTTCAGTAGGTGGTGCGGGCGGGGGAGGCCGTACTGGGCGAAGAACGTGGTGGTGAGGGCCGGGTCCCAGTGCTGGCCGCTCCAGACGATGCGGGCCCGCGGGCCGAGGAGGCGGGCCACTCCGGCGAGTTTGACGATCTCCGGTCGGGTTCCGAGGACCAGGGCGACGTCGGTCGAGGACATGGCGCTCCGAAGGGGGCGAGGGGGTGGGGTGGTGAAGTATCAGCAGACGATATGGGGGGATTCGTCAGAAAGATCCATAGGTGGGAACAATGTCACCCACTTGGCCGACAGGAGGCCGTCCGGGGTCCGCCCGAGGCCGCCTCGGGAGCGGAACGGGCCCGGCGGTGGTTCGTGTGCCGGTGCATCAAGACCCGCCGTACCGGGCCCACTTGGCGGCCGGTCTCGCCCACGGATACCGGTTCGCCGATGCCCCCGCGCGGCCGGTTGCGGCAAACGGGTGATTTCCACCCGAATGGGCGCGGCGCACCTATCCGATCATCCGATCGGCCCAGCAACATACGGCTCCAGATCGCAAAGATCGGGATGACTCGGACATCACGACCCGACCTCACGACCCGACCTCACGACCGGACCTCACGAGAGGAACCACCATGTACGGACCCATAGGCGGCGGACTCCCCCCGACGGCGGCCGGCGGCGGCGTACTGGCCTCGACCGGCTCGCCCGGCCTCGGCTTCGCGGCCGCGGCCGGCACCGCCCTGGTGCTGGTGGGAGTCGCGCTGCTGCGGCGCAGCCGGCTGGCCGCCGACCGGGCAGAGCGGGCCGATCGGACTGACCGGACAGAGCGGGCTGAGCGGACCGACCGGAAGCGCGACGGCCGCTAGCCCGCCGCACCGCACCGCGCCGCCCGCCGCCAACCCGCCTTCCTCCCGAGGGGTGTCCCCGTGACCGCAGACGTGTACCCGCAACCCGCCCGGCCACCGGGGCCGGCCCGCCC
>NZ_LFVW01000675.1:0-6077 GCF_001182915.1 Kitasatospora sp. MY 5-36 | reverse complement strand
GCCCGACCCCACGCCGGTGCCGGCCGAGCCGTCCACCGCCCCGCCGACCGACGCCCCGAGCGACCAGTCGACACCGCAGACGGCCGCGGCCGAGGCCGGGCCCACGTCCGCGGCAGCCGTGCCCGGCGGGGTGGTGGACGCCAACCCGGTGGCCGACGCCCCGCACGACTCCGGGTCGATGGTCCCCGCCGTGCTCGGCTCGGTCCTCGTCGTGGCGCTGGGCGTGGCCACGGTGGTGGCCGCCCGGCGCCGCCGCCGACGGGCCGAGTGATCCGGTGGGCACGCTCGACACGCGCGAGTCCGGCTCCCCGCAGCGCGCCCCCGGGCGGCTCGCGGGGGGCCGGCGCATCCCGCGCAACCTCCACCCGCTGGCCTGGTGGGCCTGGGCGCTGGCCCTGGCGACGGCGGCCAGCCGCACCACCAACCCGCTGCTGCTCCTGCTCGTCCTCGCCGTGCTCGGCTTCGTGGTCACCGCCCGCCGCAGCGAGGCGCCGTGGGCGCGCGGGTTCGCCTACTACCTGTGGCTGGCCCTGACGGTGGTGGCGATCCGGGTGGTCTTCCGGTGCGTCTTCGCCACCGGTGTCACCCCGCACGACCACCTGCTCTTCTCCCTGCCGCACATCCCCACCCCCGCCTGGTACGCGGGCATCGAGATCGGCGGCCCGGTCTCGCTGGAGGCCACGCTCTCGGCGGCCTTCGACGGGCTGCGGCTGGCCTGTCTGATCTGCTGCATCGGCGCCGCGAACACCCTGGCGAACCCCAAGCGGGCGCTGCGGGTGCTGCCGGGGGCCCTGTACGAGCTGGGCGTCGCGGTGACGGTGTCGCTCAGCGTCGCGCCCCAGCTGGTGCAGAGCGTCCAACGCGTCGCCCGGGCACGGCGGTTGCGCGCCGGGCGGCGCAAGGGCGTCCGTGCCCTGCGCAGCATCGTGGTGCCGGTCCTGGAGGACGCGCTGGAGCGTTCGCTCAGCCTCGCGGCCGCGATGGACTCGCGCGGCTACGGGCGTTCCGGCACCGCCTCGCGCCGCTCCCGCCGGCTGACCGGCGCGCTGATGCTGCTCGGCATGTGCGGCCTGTGCGCCGGGGTGTACGGGCTGCTGGACGGGACGGCCCCGGCCGCGCTCGGCCTGCCCGCCTTCCTCGCGGGGGCCGTGCTCTGCGTGGCGGGTCTGCTGCTCGGCGGGCGGCGGGTGCGGCGCACCACCTACCGGCCGGACCGCTGGCGGGCCGCCGAGTGGGGCGTGGCCGGCTGCGGGGTGACCGCCGCCGTGCTGCTGTTCGCCACCGTCGGCTACGACGCCACCGACCTCAACCCCTCGCTGTACCCGCTGACCTGGCCGACGCTGCCGCTCGTCCCGGTGCTCGCCCTGCTGCTGGCGGGGGCGGCCGGGATCGTCTCGCCACCGCCCGGCCGGACGCCCGGACCCGCCGCCGGGCCGGGGCCGCGCCCGGCCGCACGTCCCGATGCCGCTCCCACCGACCGCACCGACCGCACGACCTCCGAGGTGAGCACGTGATCCGATTCGACCGGGTCGGCGTGGTGTACGACGGCGAGAGCACGCCCGTCCTGCGCGACGTCGACCTGCACATCCCGGAGGGCGAGCTCTGCCTGGTGGTCGGCCGCACCGGTGTCGGCAAGTCGACCCTGCTCGGCGCCGTCAACGGCCTGGTGCCGCACTTCACCGGCGGAACCCTGCGCGGCCGGGTCACCGTGGACGGCCGCGACACCGCCCACCACCCGCCGCGCGAACTCGCCGACGTGGTCGGCGTGGTCGGGCAGGACCCGCTGGCCGGCTTCACCACCGACACGGTGGAGGAGGAACTGGCGTACGTCATGGAGCAGTTGGCGATCCCGCCGGAGACCATGCGCAAGCGGGTCGAGGAGACCCTGGACCTGCTCGGCCTGGCCGACCTGCGCCACCGGGCCCTGTACGAGCTCTCCGGCGGCCAGCAGCAGCGCGTCGCCATCGGCTCGGTGCTCACCGCGCACCCGCGCGTCCTGGTGCTGGACGAGCCGACCTCCGCGCTCGACCCGACCGCCGCCGAGGAGGTGCTGGCCGCGATCACCCGGCTGGTCCACGACCTCGGCGTGACCGTCCTGTTGGCCGAGCACCGCCTGGAGCGGGTCGTCCAGTACGCCGACCGGGTCGCCTACCTGCCCGGCGACGGGACGGTCGTGCACGGCCCCCCGGCCGAGGTCTTCCGGGACACCGCGATCGCGCCGCCCGTCGTCGACCTCGGCCGACTGGCCGGCTGGCGGCCGCTGCCGCTGTCCGTCCGGGACGCCCGCCGGGCCGCCGCGCCGCTGCGGGAGCGGCTCACGGACCTGCCGGTTCCCCCGCCGCGCCGGGCAGCGGTGGCGGGGGAGCCGGTGCTGGAGGCGACGGGGGTGGTCGTCCGGTACGGGCCGGTGGCCGCCGTCCGGGACGTCCGGCTGGAGCTGCGGGCGGGCGAGGTCACGGCGCTGATGGGCCGCAACGGCTCCGGCAAGTCCTCGCTCCTGTGGGCCCTCCAGGGCTCCGGGCCCCGCCAGGGCGGCAGCGTGAAGGTCACCGGCGCCGGGGGCGGCCCGGCCGCGGACCCCAAGCGGCTGCCCGCGGCCCGGGCCCGGCAGCTGGTCGGGCTCGTCCCGCAGACCCCCACCGACCTGCTGTACCTGGAGACGGTCGCCCAGGAACTCGCCCAGAGCGACCTCGAAGCCGACGGCGCCGGCGGGCCGACCGCACGGCAGGTCCTCGACCGCCTGGCCCCCGGGATCCCGGACGGCACCCACCCCCGGGACCTCTCCGAGGGGCAGAAGCTGGCCCTCGTCCTGGCGATCCAACTCGCCGCCGCACCAAGGGTCGTGCTGCTGGACGAACCCACCCGGGGGCTCGACTACCAGGCGAAGGAGGCGCTCACCGGCATCGTGGACGCCCTCGCCGCCGAAGGCCGTACGGTCGTCGTCTCCACCCACGACGTCGAGTTCGTCGCCTCCGCCGCCGACCGCGTCGTGGTGATGGCCGAGGGCGAGATCGTCGCCGACGGGCCCACCGCCGAGGTCATCGTCGCCTCGCCCACCTTCGCCCCGCAGACCGCCAAGATCCTCGCCCCGCTCGGCTATCTGACGGTGCGTCAGGTCGCGCCGGCCGTGGAAGCGGTGGAGGCCGCCCGGTGACCGCCGTCCGGATCCCCGGCCGGGCCCGCGTCGTCGTCGCCCTGGCCGCCTTCATCGGGCTGGTGGCCTTCACCTGGCCGTTCGTCGTCGCGCCCGGGCGGTTCGGCTCCAACTACGCGCCGCCGCTGATCTTCGGCGCCCTGCTGGTCCTGGTGCTCGCCGTCGTCGTCGCGGAGATCTCCGCGGGCGGCATCGACGCCAAGGCCCTCGCCATGCTCGGCGTCCTGTCCGCCGTCAACGCCGGACTCCGCCCGCTCGGCGCCGGCACCGCCGGAGTGGAGACGGTCTTCTTCATCCTGGTGCTGGCCGGCCGGGTCTTCGGCCCCGGCTTCGGCTTCACCCTCGGCTGCACCTCGCTGTTCGCCTCCGCGCTGCTCACCGGCGGCGTCGGCCCCTGGATGCCGTACCAGATGTTCGGCTGCGCCTTCGTCGGCATGCTCGCCGGACTGCTGCCGGGGGCCGGACGGCGCTGGGAGGTGCCGCTGCTGGCCGGGTACGGGGCGTTCTCCGGCTACCTCTTCGGCTTCCTGCTGAACCTCTCCTTCTGGCCGTTCTCCACCGACCCGAACAGCTCGATCGCCTACCTGCCGGGCCTGCCCTTCACCGAGCAGTGGCACCGCTACCTGCTGTTCGACCTGGCCACCTCGCTCGGCTGGGACACCGGCCGCGCCGTCACCACCTTCACCGCCGTGCTCGTCGTCGGGCCGGCCGTCCTCACCGTCTTCCGCCGCGCGGCCCGCCGCGCCAACTTCGAGCCCACGGTGCGCTTCGAGGCCCCGCCCGGCCCGGACGCCCCATCCGGCCCGGACACCCGGCTCGGCCCGGACACCACGGCGGGGCCGCCGACCGCCGCGCGGCCCACCGGCCCGGCGCACCCCTGAACCGAAAGGCCGACCATCGTGCCCAAGCCCGCGAAGCACCGGACGATGACGCTGGACGGGGTCGACGTCGTCGTCCTGACCCCGGAACAGCACGCCGCACTGGAATCCGCCCGCCGCCAGCTGGGCGGAGCGCAGGCGCAGGTCGCCAGGATGAGGTCCGACCTCCAGCGGGGACGGCGGCTGCTGGTCGAAGCCGAACGGATACTGGCGGGCATCCCGGCCGACCAGCTCGCGCGACTGGACGGCCGACTGGGCCCGGGACGCGGCCTGACCGGACTGCTCGCGGACATCCGCGCCGCCCTGCCGCGCACGCCGGACACCCCGACGCGGACCTGACCACCGGCCCCGCGGGCCATGGTGGCGTCCCACCATCCGGACGGGTTCCGAGATTCCCGCGCCAGGCCCGGCGCTTTGCCCCTAAGCTGACGGTGCAGCTGGTTCGCCCTGTCCGCCAGGCAGGGCGTCGCAAGAGGGAACCCGGTGACGCCTTTCGACTGGCCAGTCCGGGACTGCCCCGCAGCGGTGAGTGGGAACGACCGCCGTCATACGCACTGGACCCGGGACGGGTCTGGGAAGCGACGGCCAGTAGGTATCCGCCCTTCACGGGACGGACGCGCCCGCGAGTCCGAAGACCTGCCACTGCCCGCCCGCGGACGACCCGCGCGCGGCTATCCGGTGACCTCGTGGGCGGGTCGGCGACCATACCAGGCGGACCAGGCCCGTACGTTCCCGTGACGGCCGCCGCCGGGTACGTCATCCCTTCGCGCCCTCGTGCCGTCTCCGGGTACCTGAGGAGAACAGACTCGCGAAGGAGAGTCCCTTGACCACGAAGTCCGCAGCCGCGGCGAGCGTCGCCACCGCGTACGGCTACCCCCGCCAGGGCCGGGGCCGGGAGCTCAAGAAGGCCATCGAGGGCTACTGGAAGGGCTCGGTCACCGCCGAGGTGCTGCTGGCCACCGCCGCCGACCTGCGCCGGGGGAACTGGCAGCAGCTCGCCGACTCCGGCGTCGAAGAGGTCCCGACCGGTGACTTCTCGCTCTACGACCACGTGCTGGACACCACGGTCGCCGTCGGCGCGATCCCGCCCCGGCACCGGGCCGCGGTCGAAGCCGACCCGCTGGACGGGTACTTCGCCATGGCGCGCGGCAACCAGGATGTCGCCCCGCTGGAGATGACCAAGTGGTTCGACACCAACTACCACTACCTGGTGCCGGAGCTGGGGCCGGACACGGTGTTCACGGCGAACCCGGCCAAGGCCGTCGGCGAGCTGCGCGAGGCGCTGCTGCTCGGCCACGCGGCCCGGCCGGTGCTGGTCGGGCCGGTCACCTACCTGCTGCTCGCCAAGCCGGCGCCCGGGGTGGCCGCCGACTTCCAGCCGATCACCCTGCTGGACCGGCTGCTGCCCGTCTACGCGGAGCTGCTGGCCGGGTTGCGCGCCGCCGGCGCCGACTGGGTGCAGTTGGACGAGCCCGCGCTGGTCCAGGACCGCACCCCGGCCGAGCTCAACGCCGCCGCCCGCGCCTACCGCGAGCTGGGCGCCCTCACCGACCGGCCCAAGCTGCTGGTCGCGAGCTACTTCGACCGGCTCGGCGAGGCCCTGCCGGTCCTGGCGAAGGCCCCGATCGAGGGTCTGGCACTGGACTTCACCGGCCCGGCCGCGGCCAACCTGGAGGACCTCGCCGCCGCCGGCGGCCTGCCCGGCAAGCGGCTGGTGGCGGGGGTGATCGACGGGCGCAACATCTGGATCAACGACCTGGAGAAGTCCCTCACGACCCTGGCGACCCTGCTGGGCCTCGCCGACACCGTCGACGTCGCGCCGTCCTGCTCCCTGCTGCACGTGCCGATCGACGCCACCCTCGAACGCGACATCGACCCGCAGATCGCCCGCTGGCTGGCCTTCGCCAAGCAGAAGGCCACCGAGGCGGCGCTGCTCGCCCGCGGCCTGCGCGAGGGCACCGGCGCGATCGCCGCCGACCTCGCGGCCAACCGGGCCGACCTGGCCTCCCGCGCGGGCTCGCCGATCACCCGCGACCCGGCGGTGC
>NZ_LFVW01000674.1:0-6082 GCF_001182915.1 Kitasatospora sp. MY 5-36 | reverse complement strand
ATGGCGGCGGCGACCCGGGCGACCCGGTCGGCGGCGGCGCGCTGGCGCAGCACCGCCTCGGCGGCCTGCCAGGCGGAGTGCAGGGTGCGGGCGTCGATGAGTTCGCGGCGCAGCGCGGCGGCCTCGGCGGTGGCCGCGGTGAGGCTCAGGGTGGCGTGCCGGTGGGTGAGTTCGTCGGTGATCAGGCTGTGCCGGGTGCGGTCGGCCTCGGCGGCGGTGACGGCGCTCGCGGCGGCGGCGACCTCGATGGCGAGGTCCTGGGCGCGGTCGCGTTCGGCGGTGGCGCGGGAGGCGAGGGCGTGGGCGAGGCGGCGGGTGCGGCGCTCGGCGGTGCGGTGGGCCTCGCGGACGGTCTCGCGGGCGGTGGTGGCCTCGGCGATGCGCTCCAGGAGGTCCAGCGAGCCGGCGGTGAAGTCGCGTTCGGCGGTGAGTTCGGCGCGGCGGCCGAGCTTGGCGGCGAAGCCGTGCACGAGGTCGGCGAGGCCGTCGGTGTCCCGGGTGTCGGTGACGGCGCGCAGCAGGAGGTCGGTGAAGTCGCTGTCGTGCTTGACCGCGAAGAGGCCGGCCGCCTCGCCCTCGTCGGCGTTCATCTCGCGCTGGTAGCGGAAGAGTTCGGGGTCGAGGCCGAGCTCTCCGAGGTGCTCGGTCCAGCGGTCGTGGCCGTCCTCGAAGACCAGGTCGAGGTGCGGGTGGGCCTTGCCGGCCTCGGTGAGGGCGTCGCGGAAGCCCTTCATGGTGCGGCGGCGGCCGCGGGCCTTCTGGTCGCCGGCCAGGCTGACCCGTTCGGCGACCGGCAGCGAGTCGAGGGTCAGGCCGGGGCCGGGGCGGAAGGAGTACCAGGTCTCGGCGAACTTGCGCGGGTCGGAGGAGACCTGGCGGCCGCGCCACTCGCTGACCTTGCCGACCACGATCGGCTCGCCGGTGACGGTGTGCTGCCACTCCAGGGCGACGTGGCCGCAGTCGTCGGCGAGCAGGAACTTGCGCAGCACGCCGGAGCTGGCGCCGCCGAGGGTGTTGCGGTGGCCGGGGAGCATGACCGAGAAGATCAGCTTGAGCAGGACGGACTTGCCGCCGCCGTTCTCCAGGAAGAGCACGCCGGCCGGGGCGGGGCGGCGGACCGGGCCGTCGGGTTCCTCGCCGAACAGGCCGATCTGCTGCGGGGCCGGGTCGGCGACCGGCTCGCCGACGCCGCGCAGGTCGAGCACCGTGTCGGCGTAGCGGGCGCCGGCCGGTCCGATCGAGTAGAGGCGGACCCGGTTGAGCTCGTACATGTGCGGCTGTTCTCCGTGGCTTGCGTGGCGTGAGGGATGGGCGGCGGGCCGGATCGGGGCGGGTGGGCCGGGGCCGGCGCGGTGGGCCCGGAGCGGGGGGGCTCCGGGCGCCGGGGCTCAGAGGGAGTGGAACGGCAGCCCCGCGTCGGCGACCAGTTCGTCGCCGGTGTCCGGCGGCAGCAGGCTGGCGGTGCCGTCGGAGACCGGGACGATGCCGAGGTCGAGCAGTTCGGCCATGGCCGCGCTGCCCGCCAGGTCGCGCACCTGGAGCTGGTAGCGGGCGGTGGTGCGGTAGGTGCCGCCGGAGTCGTCCGAGACCTTCTGGAGGAAGCCGGAGTCGACCAGGAACAGCACGGCCTTGGCGACGATGCCGATGGTGGAGCCGGAGAGCCGGCGGGCGTCCTTGGTGGCGCCGGTGGCGGTGCGCCGGGCCCAGACCCGCCAGGCGGCCTCCAGGCCGGGGGCGTCGGAGGCCGGGTCGGTGTTGGCGCCGTCCGCGTCGGCCTGCTCCTCCAGGCGGCGGCAGGCCTGGCGGACGAAGGAGTCGACGCCGTTGACGGTGATCCGGCCGAGGTAGCCGTCGTCGGCGAGGTCCTCGGGGCGCGGGAAGGCCATCGCGGCGACGGCCAGGTGGGCGAGGCCGTGCAGGAAGCGGTCGGTGGACTCGGAGGCGGCGCGGCGCGAGTAGTCGCCCATCCGGACGGCGAACAGCGAGTCCTCGGCGGCGGCCACGGCCATGCCGGCCCGCGGGGAGACCTCCAGGACGACCAGGCCCATGCCGGTCGCGATGGCGTCGGCGAGCCGGGCGAACGGCGGGTCCTCGCGGTGGCGGCGCACCAGGTCGGCGTACTCGGCGTCGCGGGCGGGCAGCAGCTTGGCCTGGAGGCCGAAGGAGACCAGTCGGGCGGCGTCCGCGACGTCGGCCGGGGTGATCGGCGCGGGGGCCGCGGGTTCGGTCTCGGCCGCCCAGGACGTGTCGTGGTGGGTCGTCACGGGCGGTGCTCCTCGGGGGTGGCGCGGTGGTTACGGTTCGTCATGGTTGGTCCCGGCGGGGTTGGTCCCGGCAACGTGTGCTCCCGGCCGGTCAGCCGGCGTCCTTGCGGTCGGCGGCCATGCCGACCGCGTCGAGCAGGGCGCTGCCGACGATCAGGTCGGCGCCGCCGAACTCCCGGTCGCGCAGCGGGGTGCCGTCGTCCACGGCGAACAGCAGCCGCTCCTCGCCCTGGCGGTAGGCGGTGCCGACCGGCGGGCTGGCCGCGTGCACGGCGAGCAGGGCGACCAGGTACGGCAGGTCCGGGTCCTGCTTGCGGGCGTCGGCGAGCAGGCCGGAGAGCCGGCGGGGGGCGTCCGGGGGCAGGTCGAGCAGGAGCATCGCGGACTCCAGCTGGGCCTCGGAGAACCGGCTGTCGTCCGGGGTGGCGACGAGGTCCGGGTCGGGCAGTTCGGCGCCGAGGTGCTCGCGCTCGACCGGCGGGGTGAGCAGCAGGTCGACCAGGTCGGCGACCCGCACCGAGACCGGGGTGCGCAGACCGGCGCCGCGGGCGAAGAACGCGCCGGTGGGGCGGACGGCCTGCTCTATCGGCAGCCGCAGCACGGGGGCGAGCAGCTGCCCGTAGAGGTCGATGCCGCTGCGGGCGCCGGGGGCGGCGAAGGCCTGGCGGTCCTGCTCGGCGCGGAACAGCGGGCCGGCCTCCAGCAGGCGGGTCTGGAGCTGGGTGTGGCGGCGGATGCAGTCCTTGACGATGTCGACCAGCTCGGCGGCGCGGCGCTTGTGCTCGGGGTCCTCGGCCTCGTCGCGGGCCTTGCGGATGTTGGTGAGAATCGCGTTCTCGTGCCGGTAGCGGTCCGCGATGTGGTCCAGCGCCTCCTCGATGAGATCGGGGATGGCGCGCATCCAGTCCACCGCCCGGACGTTGCGGCGGGTGGCGTCCAGGGCGCGGCGCAGCGTCTCGGCGTACTGGACGGTGCGGTAGCGGGCCTGCTCGGCGGCGAGCTGGGCGTCGGCCAGGCGGCCGCGGCGGATCAGCACCTCCAGCTTGACCTCGGCGGCGATCTGGGCCGAGGTGACGTCGGTGTCGAGCGCGCCGACCAGGACGTTGACCGCCTCGTCGGTGGTGCGCAGGTAGACGCCGCCGTCGGGGCCGGGGACCTCCTCGATCAGCTTGAAGTCGTAGTCGCGGCGGACGTACTCGCCGTCCGCGCCGAAGGTGCCGTAGACGGCGCGGAAGCCGCGGTCCACGCTGCCGACGTTGATCAGCGACTCCAGCACCCAGCGGGCGACCCGCTCGTGCTCGACGGCGGGACGGCCGACGGCCTGGGCGGCGACCCGGGGCAGCAGCCGGGCGAGCACTATCTCGCGGTCGGCCCCGGTGTCGAAGTCCATGTGCAGGGTGACCAGGTCGATCGCGGCGAGGCCGACCTCGGCCATCGCGTAGCCGCCGTACTCGCCGGCCAGGTTGACCTTGCGGTTGTCCAGGTCGTGCAGCGGGGCGGTGCAGGCCAGCGCCTTGAGCCGGCGGGCCAGGCCCTCGTCGGCGGCGGGGCCGGGCGCGGGGCGCGCGGCGGCCGGGCCGGCCGGGGGTCGGAGGCCGGGCTCGATGGGCGGGTCTGCGATGGCGGTCACGGTGGACAAGATTAGAGGTTCGCACCGAGTTCGACCGAAACGGACCTTGCGGGCGGGCGGAGCGGCAGGTGGGCGGCGGTTCGGGTGACGGATTCGGAACGTGGTTTCGACGGGATTCCGCCATTCCCGAACCGGTATTCGAGAAAACCGTGAGGGTCGCGCACCGGTTCGGTGATGATCGACCCATGATCACCCGACTGGCCAAAGCGGGCCTCGCCGCCGCGCTGTCCGTGACCACCCTCACCACCGGCGCCGTCCTCGCCACCGGTGCCACCGCCGAGGCCGCGACCCCGGCGGTCCCGACCTCCGCCCAGCACGTGACCGTCTCGCAGGGCGGGAACTACCCCGGCGGGTTCTTCACCACCGGAAACATGTCGGTGTCCTGGACCGTCGCCGGCACCACGGACCTGACCGGGCCGACCCACATCACCCTCGACCTGCCGCCCGGCGTCACCACCGACGGTGCGATGTTCTTCCCCGCACCGGCGGACTACACCTTCACCACCGCCCTCTCCCCCGACCACCGCCACCTGGAGGCCGTGTTCACCGGCACCCGGCCGGTCAGGAGCTACAACTTCATGAAGCTCAACCTGGCCACCACGCCCGGCGTGCCGATCGTCGGCGCGATCACCGCGACGGTCGCCAACCCGAACGACACCGACCCGACCGGGCACGTCTCCGGCTACGACCTCGGCAGCAAGAGCTCCCTGCCGGCGACCGTCCAGGCCGCCCCCGCCGTCACCGGCCTCGACACGGCCACCGGCCCGGGCACCGGCGGCACCGCGGTGACCGTCAGCGGCAGCAACCTGGCCAACGGCATGGTGCTGGTCGGCGGCGTCCCGGCCCCCGGCCGCTGCACCGACACCGCCTGCGCGGTGACCACCCCGGGCGGCACGGGCAGCGCCCCGGTCAGCGTGGTGACGCCCGGCGGCACGGCCGCGGCTCCGGTCACCTTCGACTACACCGGCGCCCCGCCGCCGGCCCCGGCCGCGCCGGTGCTCAGCAGCGTCTCTCCCACCTCCGGCCCGGCCGCCGGCGGTACCCGGGTGTACCTGTTCGGCAGCAACCTGACGTACGGGTCGGTGGCCTTCGGCGGGGTGCCGGCCACCCACGTCTCCTGCGGCCCGGCCGCCTGCACCGCCACGGCCCCGGCGGGCGCCCAGCCCGGGCCGGTGGACGTCACGGTCACCACGGCGGGCGGGACCAGCGCGCCGGTGACGTACACCTACACGGCGTAACGGCCGTACGCGGCGCACTGGCCGCCGTCGGTGCCCGGGTTCCGCGGAGCCCGGGCACCGCTGCGTTCGGGGCGGGGCAGTGCCGCCGCCGCCCCCTGCACGACTCCGGCCCGGGCCGGTGCGGCCCCGGCCACCCTTCCCGCCGACGCGACCGGTTCCCCTCCAGCCCCCGATCCGGCCCCGGCCCACCCTCGCGCGCCCCCGACCACCCTCCCGCCGACTCCGCCGGTCCCCGCCTGGGCCCTGCCTGGGCCCCGCCTGGGCCCCACCCACCCCGAAGGCTAGTTGAACACGTTCAAAAGATAGGTCTAGAGTCGGTTCCGCGCAGGCGGGACAAGGCTCCGCCTGCACTTCGGCATGCTCGGCATGGAGGTGTGCGAGATGGACGGCGACTCGGCGGTCATCCTTCGCAAGGTCCGACGGTGGCTCTGGTTCTTCCTGGTCTGCCTGGTGCTCAGCGGTCTCACCGCGTTCCCGCTGGAGACCGAGACCCGCTGGCTGGCGGACTTCGCCGCCGGCCCGGCCGCCCCGCTGAGCGATCACCTCCCCGGCGCGACGGCCTGGATCGACCGGGTCCACACGGGCGTCGCCGAGACCAACGCGCGGTACCCCTTCCTGGCCTACGGCACCGACTGGCTGGCCTTCGCCCACCTGGTGATCGCCGCCGCCTTCTGGGGGCCGCTCAAGGACCCGGTCCGCAACATCTGGGTGATCCGCTGGGCCGCGCTGGCCTGCGGGGCCGTCATCCCGCTGGCGCTGATCTGCGGCCCGCTGCGCGGGATCCCGCTGGCATGGCGATTCATCGACATGTCGTTCGGCGTCTTCGGCGTCATCCCGCTCCTGCTCGTACTGCGGGCGCTGCGCCCGCTGGAGCGCGCGTTCCGGGGGCCGGCGACCGCCGGTTGAGCCCGGGCGGCCCGCGCGCCCGGCTCGCACCCCGGCGCGACCCC
>NZ_LFVW01000673.1:0-6090 GCF_001182915.1 Kitasatospora sp. MY 5-36 | reverse complement strand
CGCGACACCCCGCCGCGCGCCATGCCCGGGAACACCCCGCCGCACCCCGCCCGCGCCCTGCGCTCCCCGCTTCACTCCGCCGTGCCCGCGCCCGCCCCGGCGTGCCCACACCCCACCCGGCGCGCGCACCCGTTGCGCACTCCGGCGTGTAGGCGCACCCCCGCCCCCAGGGCCCGCATCCCCCGCCCCTCTCGCTCGTTGGCCCCTACGTGTACAGCTACGACGTCTCCGCGTCCCCCGGCCGGTCCGCCAGCGCCTCGCGCTCGATCCCGGGCATGCGCCCCTCGTACGACGCCGAGCACCCGCACTCCGCGACGCCGATCTACGACGAGCTGTACTCCGAGTACCGGCGCCTCTTCCGCGCCCTGCCCGGTGACCGCTCGAACGAGGAGGACCTGAAGTTCACCGGTTTCGCGGTCCGCGACAGCTACCCGCTGCACGGCGAGCAGCGCCCGTACCCGCCCCAGCAGCAGACCTTCCACACCCTCCCGGGCCAGACGCCGGGCCTCCCCCAGTTCATGCCGGGCTCCCAGCACCACGGCTCCGGCCCCACCGGCGGCCAGCAGCACAGCCACAGCGGGGGCCACACCGGCGCCCACGCCACTCCCCACAGCAACTCCCACACCGGCAACCACACCGGCGGAGGCCACCCCGGCACGCACGCCGGAAGCCACACCGGCCGTCACACCAGCAGCACCCACCCCGGCACCCACAGCACCGGCCACCACCACGGCCACCACCCCGAGTCCCCCACCGGCGACAACCTCGGCCCCGCCGCCCCGGCCCCCGTCCAGGACCAACCCGCCGTCCCCACCGCCCAGTTCACCGACGGTCAGGGCTGGGTCGCGGCCGGCTACCTGGGCGCGGCTCCGCACCCGATGCCGGTGCCCGCGCCCGCACCGCCGGCGCCGCCCGCGCCCTCCCCGATGATGGGTACGGCCACCGGTCTCGCCCCCGCGCCGTCCAGCGGCGGCCGCCACCGCCAGATGCTCTCCCTCCCCCCGGGCCCCACCGTCGACCACCGCTGACACCCGGCCCGCACCCCGGACCGGCCCCGACCGGGAAACCCACCCCGCACACGCCGGAGGGCCCCGCCACCACCGTGGCCAGGCCCTCCGGCCGTCGGTCGGCGGACCGACCGGTCCTACCGACTGCTGCTGCTCCTACTACTTCTTCTTGCGCTTCTCCCGGACCCGCACCGAGATCGAGATCGGCGTCCCGACGAACCCGAACTCCTCGCGCAGCCGGCGCTCGATGAAGCGCCGGTAGCCGGCCTCCAGGAAGCCCGAGGCGAACAGCACGAAGCGCGGCGGACGGGTGCCCGCCTGGGTGCCGAACAGGACACGCGGCTGCTTGCCGCCGCGGATCGGGTGCGGGTGGGCGGCGACCAGCTCGCCGAGGAAGGCGTTCAGGCGCGCGGTCGGGATGCGGGTCTCCCAGCCCTCCAGCGCGGTCTCGATCGCCGGGACGAGCTTCTCCATGTGCCGGCCGGTCTTGGCCGAGACGTTGACCCGCGGGGCCCACTGCACCTGGACGAGGTCGCGCTCGATCTCGCGCTCCAGGTAGTAGCGGCGCTCCTCGTCGAGCTGGTCCCACTTGTTGTAGGCGACGACGACGGCGCGCCCGGCCTCGACGGCCATCGAGATGATCCGGGTGTCCTGCTCGGCGAGGGTCTCGCTGGCGTCGATCAGGACGACCGCGACCTCGGCCTTCTCCAGCGCGGAGGAGGTGCGCAGCGAGGCGTAGAAGTCGGCGCCGGCGGTCAGGTGGACCCGGCGGCGGATACCGGCGGTGTCCACGAACTTCCAGGTCTTGCCGCCGAGGTCGATCATCTCGTCGACCGGGTCACGGGTGGTGCCGGCCAGCTCGTTGACGACGACCCGCTCCTCGCCGGCGACCTTGTTCAGCAGGCTGGACTTGCCGACGTTGGGCCGGCCGATCAGCGCGATGCGGCGCGGGCCGCCGGGGGCGGCGTCGCCGAAGGTCTGCGGCGGGGCCTCGGGCAGCGCGTCCATGACGGCGTCCAGCAGGTCGCCGGAGCCGCGGCCGTGCAGGGCGGAGACCGGGTAAGGCTCGCCCAGGCCCAGCGACCACAGGTAGGCGGCCTCGGCCTCGGTGGAGGGGCCGTCGACCTTGTTGGCGCACAGGACGGTCGGCTTGCCGGCCCGGCGGATGATCTTGATCAGGGCCTCGTCGGTGTCGGTGGCGCCGACCTTGGCGTCCACCACGAACAGCACCGCGTCGGCCTGCTCGATGCCGAGCTCGGCCTGGGCGGCCACCATGGCGTCGATGCCGAGGACGTCGATCTCCCAGCCGCCGGTGTCGACCACCTTGAAGCGGCGGCCGTTCCAGCTGGCCTCGTACGTGACCCGGTCGCGGGTGACGCCCGGCTTGTCCTCGACGACGGCCTCGCGGCGGCCGATGATGCGGTTCACCAGGGTCGACTTGCCGACGTTCGGGCGGCCGACCACGGCCAGCACCGGCAGCCGGACGTGCGCGCCGCCGTCCTCGGCGTCGAAGCCGTCGAGGTCGATGCCCTCCTCGGCCGCGAGGGCCATGAACTCGGCGTAGTCGGCGGCGTCCAGCCCGCCGTGATCGGCGGTGTCGTGCTCTGCGGTCATGTTCGTCTGTTCCGTTTCCCGGCCCGGCCCTTCCCAGGGGCGTGCCGTGCGTACCTGCCCCGCTCGGGGCAGCGCGATGGTTTCCGCCGCGGCGCCTCGACGGCCCGCGGTTCGTTCAGTGGGTCGGACCGGCCTCCACGGCCGCTCCGGTACCCGGTCGATCAGCGCCGGTCCGATGTCCGGTCGGCCGATCAGCCGATCAGTCGGTCGGACCATCGGCCGATCGGTCGGTCAGACCGACGACAGCCCGGCCCGCTCCTCCACCAGCCCGGCGATCCGGTCGATCACCTGCTCCAGGGTGAGCTCGCTGGTGTCCACCAGCACCGCGTCCGCGGCCTGGGCCAGCGGGGCCGTCTCCCGCGAGGAGTCGGCGGCGTCGCGGCGCGCGAGGTCGGCGGCCATCGCGGTGATGGTCGCCTCGTCCACGCCCTTGGCCCGCAGCTCGGCCGCCCGGCGCGCGGCCCGGGCCTCCACGGAGGCGGTCAGGAAGACCTTGACGGTGGCCTGCGGGAACACCACGGTCCCCATGTCCCGGCCCTCGGCGACGATGCCGCGCTCGGCGACCTCGGCGCAGCCGCGCTGCAAGTCCACCAGTCGGGACCGTACGGCCGGCACCGCGGACACGGCGCTGACCTTGGCGGTCACCTCGGGGCCGCGGATCGGGCCGGACACGTCCTGGCCGTCCACCGTGATGGTGGGGCCGTCGGCGTCCGTCCCCGACACGATGACGGGCTTGCCGCACGCGACGGCCACCGCCTCCGGGTCCTCGACGTCGACCTCGTTGACCAGCATCCACCAGGTCATCGCCCGGTACATGGCGCCGGTGTCCAGGAAGCTCAGGCCCAGCCGGGCGGCGACCGCCCGCGAGACGGTCGACTTGCCGGAGCCGGAAGGTCCGTCGATGGCGACGACGACCGGGGCGTGCGCTCGGTCGGCAGTGTCCACGGGCGAACCTCTCTCTGAGCATGGGAGCCGGAGCCTGGGCAGGCGGACGGCCGGGGATGTCTCCCTCAAGGTTAATGGACCGCCGCCGTGACCCGCTCCGCCGCCGGTCGGCCGACCTCCGGGCCCGGGACCAGGCCCGAGACCAAGCCCGAAACCAGGCCCGACCGCCAGGCCCCTCCGGCCCGCCCCGACCGGCCCCGCACCTCAGCCCCGCACGCCCCGCACCTCAGTCCCGTACGCTCCAGCCGCTCGCCCGCAGCGCCTTGGTCAGCCGCTTCACCGCCGTCGGCGCCACCGACAGCTGGACGAAGCCGACCTGCTGCCCGGTCGAGTGCTCGATGACGACGTCCTCGATGTTGACCCCGGCCTCGCCGACCTCCCCGAACAGCCGGCCCAGCTCGCCCGGCTGGTCGCCCAGCACGACCGCCAGGGTCTCGTAGCGGGTGGGCGGCGCGCCGTGCTTGCCGGGGATGCGGGCCTGGCCGGTGTTGCCGCGCCGCATGACCGCCTCGATCCCGGCCGCGCCCACCCGCCGCTCGCCCTCCTCGTCGGCCTGCATGGCGCGCAGCGCGGTGACGGTCTCGCCGAGGTCGCGGGCGACCCCCTCCAGCACGTCGGCGACGGCGCCGGCGTTGGCGGAGAGGATGTCGACCCACATGCCGGGGTTGGAGGCGGCGATCCTGGTGACGTCGCGCACGCCCTGGCCGGAGAGCCTTATGGCGGTCTCGTCGGCGTTCTCCAGGCGGGCCGCGACCAGCGAGGAGACCAGCTGCGGGGCGTGCGAGACCAGGGCGACCGCCCGGTCGTGCTCGGCGGCGTCCATCACGATCGGCACCGCGCCGCAGAGCGCGACCAGCTCCAGCGCGGCGTTGAGCGTCTCGGTGTCGGTGTCCGCGGTCGGGGTGAGCACCCAGGGGCGGCCCTCGAAGATGTCGGCGCGGGCGGCCAGCGGGCCGGAGCGCTCGCGGCCGGCCATCGGGTGACTACCGATGTAGTGGACGGTGTCGCAGCCGAGCTCGGCGACCTCGCTGCCCGGGCCGGCCTTCACGCTGGCGACGTCGGTGTACCAGTGGGCCAGGTTGCGGCGCTGGCAGTCGGCGAGCACCTTGCCGACCAGCGCGGGCGGCACGGCGATGATCGCCAGGTCCACCGGGCCGTCGACCGGGTCGGTGATGCCCGCGCCGAGCGACTCGGCGGTGCGGGCCGCGTCCGGGTCGGCGTCCTCCAGGTGGACGGTCAGCCCGCGAGCGGTCAGGGCGAGCGCGGCGGAGGTGCCGATCAGTCCGGTGCCGACGACGACGGCAGTGCGCATGGCGGGTCGCTCTCCTCATCACGATTCTCGACAGGTGCCGGAACCGTCCGGGAGCACCCGCGCCCCATCCTCCCTCATCCGCCCCGCCCAAGTCCCCACCCGCCACCCGGCAACCACGGGGGCGGCCCCGGCAGCTTCCGGCACCGGCAACCGCCACGCGCCCGCCCCCGTCCCACACAGTGCACGCGCCGCACCCGGAAATCCTGCGACGTCCGCCCCGAAGCCGGGCAGACTGGCCGCCCGGGAAAGGGGAAGGCACGGGCGAGCACCGCGGGAACAGCAGGACGGCACGACGAGCGCCACGCGGCGGGCGACACGCGAACGAAGGGGTTGCGCATGGACGATCAGCACAGCGGCCGGAGCGGGCAGTCGAAACCGCCGGCCGTACCGGCCCACCCGTCGGTCCTGGACTCCGTCGTCGTGTACGCCGAGGGCGCGGTGTGCCGCCGGCGGGCGACCGTCCCGGTCCCGCCCGGCGGACGGCTGCGGCTGACCGGCCTGCCCGCCGCCCTGGACGGCCGCTCGCTGCGCGCCCGGGTGCTCGCCGGACCGGCCGGCGCCGCCGTCACCGAGGCCCGGCTGGAGCTGCTCGCCGAACTCCGTGAACCGGATGAACTCCCGGATCTCAAGCGGGACTTGGACGAGGCCAACGAGCGCCGCAGCGCGCTCGGCGAGCGCCTGCGGCTGGTCCAGGCCTCGGTCGCGGAGACCGCCGCGCTGCGCGCCGTCCCCCCGCAGCGCCGGCGCGACGAACCGCTGCGCCGCACGCCCGCCGACGCCTGGCTGGAGCTCGCCGACTTCGTCGAGGAGCGGCTGGCCCGGCTCCAGGAGCGTGCCGAGGAGCTCACCCGGCAGCTGGAACTCGCCGACCACGAGCGCGACCTGGCCGCCGACCGGCTGGAGCGGGCGTCCACCGCCGACCGGACCGAACCGGTCGGCACCAGCACCACCGTCCTGCTCACCCTCACCACCGCGAGCACCCACCCCGACCAGGACCAGGACCAGGGCCACGACCAGGACCAGACCATGGAACTGGAGCTGGAACTGGAGTACGGCGTCCCCGCCGCCCGCTGGGTCCCGGCCTACCGGCTGTCCTACCGGACCGGCGCCGACACGGCCCACCTGGTCCTGCGCGCCGCCGTCGCCCAGCGCACCGGCGAGGACTGGACGGGCGTGCGCCTCGCCCTGTCCACCGCCGACCTCGACCGCCGC
>NZ_LFVW01000672.1:0-6094 GCF_001182915.1 Kitasatospora sp. MY 5-36 | reverse complement strand
CCGGCGGAGAGGTCGGGGGCGGCCCAGGGGTCTGTGGGGGCGGTGGGGGCCACCGGCTCGGCGGCGCTCGCGGGCTCGGCCGGGTTCGTCGGCTCGGCCGGGCTCGTGGGCTCGACCGGCACCGTTGGCTCGGCGGCGGCCTTGCGGAAGTCCACCCGGGGGTCCTGACCGGCCGTCGGCGCCTCCGTCGCGTCCGTACCCCCCGCGCCAGCATCCGCGCCCGTACCCGCGTCGGTTCCCGTGGCCGCGGACGGCTCCGGCTCCGGCCCCGGGACGGGCGGCTCGGACTCAGGCTTGGACACGTGGACTCCCCCAACCCACCGGGGCGGGCATCGGCTCGGCGCTCGGCACCATGGCTCCGCGCCACGGCTCGGACCCGAACGGACCCTCACGGGCCCGATCTGAACGGTCGCGCGACTTTACCCGATCTTTCCGAACGCCTGCCCGACCTTTCCGGGCCGCCCTCCGCCCGCTCAGCCGCGGGCCAGGACCTCCCCGTGCAGCATCGAGAACCAGCCGTCCCCGGCGGCGCTCCACTCCCGCCAGCCGTTCGCGATCCGCTCCGGCTCGTCCTGCTCCGCGAAGCCCAGCCCGACCGCCGTCCGGCCCAGCGCGGTGCCCGTCACCCGGTCCGCCCACATCCCGCCCCACCAGGCGCGCTGCTCGGGCGTCGCGAACGTCCAGGTGGAGGAGCTCGCGGTGACCTCGGTGAAGCCGGCCGCGCGGGCCCAGGACAGCAGCCGCCGGCCGGCGTCCGGCTCGCCGCCGTTGGCGCGGGCGGTCCGCCGGTACAGCTCCAGCCACCGGTCCAGCGCGGGCGCCTCCGGGAACCAGGTCATGGAGGCGTAGTCGACATCGCGGACCGCGACCACGCCGCCCGGCGCCGTCACCCTCCGCAGCTCGCGCAGCGCGGCCACCGGGTCGGCCACGTGCTGGAGCACCTGGTGGGCGTGCACCACGTCGAACTCGCCGTCCCGGTACGGCAGCCGGTGCACGTCGGCGCACTCGAAGGCGACGTTGGACAGCCCCCGCCCGGCGACGTGTCCGGCGGCCTGCTCCAGCACCTCGGCGGAGGCGTCCACCGCGACCACCCGCCCCTGCGGGCCGACCAGCGCGGCCAGGTCCGCGGTGATCGTGCCGGGACCGCAGCCGACGTCCAACAGGGCCTGGCCGGGCCGCAGTTCGGGCAGCAGGTAGCCGGCCGAGTCGGCTGCGGTGCGGGAGCGGTGCGAGCGCAGCACGGCCTCCTGGTGGCCGTGGGTGTAGACGGCGGCGGGCTGTGGTCCGGTCATGAGGTCCCCCCTGGGCGCGGTCGGCCGCGGTGCTCCGCGACACCCCCGACGCTACTCCTCGTCCCGGATGGCGAGAAGATCCGTCTCGCATTCCGGTCGCCGTGGGCCGGGGCCGCACCCGGCCGCCGTACCGTGGAGGCACCCCCGACAGAACGGTCCCCGCCCATGCCCGGCCCGCGCCCCTACGTCCTGCTGAGCGCCGCCGTCTCGCTCGACGGCCACCTCGACGACGCCTCCCCCGACCGGCTGCTGCTCTCCAACGCCGCCGACTTCGACCGGGTCGACGAGGAGCGCGCCGCCGCCGACGCCGTCCTGGTCGGCGGCAACACGCTGCGCGCCGACAACCCCCGGCTGCTGGTCAACGACCCCGGGCGCCGGGCCGCCCGGCTGGCGGCCGGCCGGCCCGAGTACCCGCTGAAGGTGACGCTCAGCGCGAGCGGCGAACTCGACGCCGGCCTGCGGTTCTGGCACACCGGCGGCGCCCGGCTCGCCTACACCACGGAGGCCGGGGCGGCGGTGCTGCGCCCCCGGCTGGACGGGCTGGCCGAGGTGGTCGCGCTGGGCGACGCGGTGGACCTCGGCGCGGTGCTGGACGACCTGGGCGCCCGCGGGGTGCGCCGGCTGATGGTCGAGGGCGGCGGGGGCGTGCACACCCAGTTCCTGGCCCAGGGCCTGGCGGACGAACTCCAGCTGGCCGTCGCCCCGCTGCTGGTCGGCCAGGCCGACGCGCCCCGGTTCGTCCGCCCGGCCGCGTTCCCGGGCGGTCCGGCCCGACGGATGCGACTGCTGGAGGCACGTACCGTGGGCGACGTCGTCCTGCTCAGGTACGCCCCGAAGGAGCCCGCGCCGTGACCCAGTCCGCCTCCACCGACCTCGACCACCTGCGCCGGGCCGTGGAGCTCTCCCGCCGCTGCCCGCCGTCCGAGACGGCCTTCTCGGTCGGCGCGGTGATCGTCGGCGCCGACGGCACGGTGCTGGCGGAGGGCTACAGCCGGGAGGCGGACCCGCACGACCACGCCGAGGAGGCGGCGCTGGCCAAGCTCCCGACGGGCGACCCGCGGCTGCGCGGGGCGACCGTCTACAGCTCGCTGGAGCCCTGCGGGCAGCGCGCCTCGCGGCCGACGCCGTGCGCCCGGCTGCTCCTCGCGGCGGGCGTGCCGCGGGTGGTGGTCGCCTGGCGCGAGCCGGACCTGTTCGTCACCGACTGCCAGGGCACCGCGCTGCTGACGGCGGCCGGGGTCGAGGTGGTGGAGCTGTCGGAGCTGGCCGAGGAGGCCCGGGCGGTCAATGCCCACCTGCTCGGATGATCTTTTGTATCATCGAGAAACAAAGAGCTCGCATTCTCCGGCTCTCCCGTCGCCACACTCCCCGAGGAGCCGCCCCATGACCGCTGCCCCCGTCCGGCTGACCGCCCGCGCCCTCCTCCTGGACATGGACGGCACCCTCGTCAACTCCGACGCCGTGGTCGAGCGCTGCTTCAGCCGCTGGGCCGAGCGGAACGGCCTGGACCCCGCCGAGGTGCTCGCCGTCGCCCACGGCCGCCAGGGCCACGCGACCATGGCCCTCCTGCTGCCCGACCGCCCGGCCGAGCTCAACCTGGCCGACAACGAGCGGATCCTCGCCGAGGAGCGCGCCGACACCGAGGGCGTCGTCCCGGTGCCCGGCGCCGCCGCCTTCCTCGCCTCGCTGACCGGCCTCCCGCACGCCCTGGTCACCTCCGCCGACCTGCCGCTCGCCCGGATCCGGATGACCGCCGCCGGGCTCCCGCTGCCGTCCGTCCTGGTCACCGCCGAGTCCGTCGGCGCCAGCAAGCCCGACCCCGAGGGCTTCCTCAAGGGCGCCGCCGACCTCGGCTTCGCCCCCGCCGACTGCCTCGCCTTCGAGGACTCCGGCGCCGGCATCGCCGCCGCCAAGGCCGCCGGCGTCCGCGTCGTCGGCGTCGGCCCGCGCGCCCTCCCCCACCACCCGGACGCCCACGCCGACACCCTCACCACCGTCACCGTCACCGCCGCCCCCGACGGCCTCCTCACCGTCACCGTCGGCTGACCCCGGAAACACCGCACCGCCCGGACCCCGTACGAACACGGGGCCCGGGCGGTCCGGGTACGCGGCGGCGGCCGGCCGTCAGACGTTGCAGCGGAGTGCTCACCATGCGGCTGTGACCTGCGAAGATGCTGATCCCGGCGACCCAAGTCAGCACAGAATCAGCACGGTGACTCGAACTCGACGCCGGCCATCAGTAGTGGTAGCGGGCGGCCAGAACGATGATCTCCCGGTCCGTCACCAGGTAGACGAGGCGGTGCTCGTCGTCGATCCGCCGCGACCAGGCCCCGGGCAAGTGGTACTTCAGCGGTTCGGGCTTGCCGATGCCGGTGAACGGGTCACGCAGGACGTCCTCGATGAGCTTGTTGATCCGGACGAGCATCTTGCGGTCGTTCTTGAGCCAGGAGGTGTAGTCCTCCCAGCCGGTCTCCTCGAAGACGAGCCTCACGAGGCACCCTTCTCGGGACCCGCCGCATCCGGGTCGATCAGCTCCCGCTCGGAAAGCCCCGCGCCGCCGAGGGCGTTCTCGTAGGCCTTGAGCAGCCGCCGGGCGTTGGCGGGTGAGCGCAGCAGGTACGAGCCTTCGCGCAGGGCCGCGTAGTCCTCGGCCGAGACGAGTACGGCATTCCCGTGCCTGGAGACGATCTCGATGGCGTCGTGGTCCTCGTTGACCTTCTTGATCAACGGGAAGAGGTCCCGGCGGGCCTCGCTCGCGGTGATGGACATGATGGGAACCCCTTCCGCAAGTGGTACGAAAAAGCGTACCACCCGGGGGCATCGTCCAGCCGGACGGGCACATGCCGAAGGGGTCGGACTTCCCCTGGAAGTCCGACCCCTTGTACGGGAGTTGCGCTACCCGGTCAGACGTTGAAGCGGAACTCCACGACGTCGCCGTCCTGCATGACGTACTCCTTGCCCTCGATGCGGGCCTTGCCCTTGGCGCGGGCCTCGGCGATGGAGCCGGTCTCGACCAGGTCGGCGAAGGAGATCACCTCGGCCTTGATGAAGCCCTTCTGGAAGTCGGTGTGGATGACTCCGGCGGCCTCGGGGGCGGTGGCGCCCTTCTTGATGGTCCAGGCGCGGGTTTCCTTGGGGCCGGCCGTCAGGTAGGTCTGGAGGCCGAGGGTGTTGAAGCCGACCCGGGCGAGGGTGGCGAGGCCGGGCTCCTCCTGGCCCATGGACTGGAGCAGCTCCAGGGCCTCGGCGTCGTCCAGCTCGATCAGCTCGGACTCGATCTTGGCGTTCAGGAAGATCGCCTCGGCCGGGGCGACCAGCTCGCGCTGGGCGTCCTTGAAGTCCTCGTCGGCCAGCTCGGCCTCGTCCACGTTGAAGACGTAGAGGAAGGGCTTGGCGGTCAGCAGGTGGAGGTCGCGGATCGGGGCGGTGTCGAAGCCGGCCTCGAAGAGGGTCTTGCCGGTCTCCAGGATCGCCTGCGCGGCCTCGGCGGCGGCCAGCACGGGGGCGGTGTCCTTCTTGAGGCGCGCCTCCTTCTGGAGCCGCGGCAGGACCTTCTCGATGGTCTGGAGGTCGGCCAGGATCAGCTCGGTGTGGATGGTCTCGATGTCGTCCTTGGGCGACACCTTGCCGTCCACGTGCACCACGTCCGGGTCGGTGAAGGCGCGCACGACCTGGCAGATCGCGTCGGACTCGCGGATGTTGGCGAGGAACTTGTTGCCCAGGCCCTCGCCCTCGCTGGCGCCGCGCACGATGCCGGCGATGTCGACGAAGTCGACGGTGGCCGGGAGGATGCGCTGGGAGCCGAAGATCTCGGCGAGCTTGGCCAGCCGCGCGTCCGGGACGCCCACCACGCCGACGTTCGGCTCGATGGTGGCGAACGGGTAGTTGGCCGCCAGCACGTCGTTCTTGGTCAGGGCGTTGAACAGGGTCGACTTGCCGACGTTCGGCAGGCCGACGATTCCGATCGTGAGCGACATGAAGCGCAGTCCCGTGGGCTTGGAGGAGTTGGGTCGGCACCGTACGGGCCGACCCCCAAGTCTACGGGCAGCCCCCGCCCCGCCTCACTCCTCGGTCGGCGCAGTCCGGGGCTCCAGGAACTCCAGCCGGTTGCCCAGCTTGTCGTCGGTGTGGAAGCGCCGGTGGCCGGGCAGGTTGTCGTCCCAGGTCACCGGGTGGCCGTGCGCGGCGAGGCGGTCGGCGAGGGCGTCCAGCGAACGGACCAGGATGCCCGGGTGCCCCTTGCGGGACGGACGGAAGTCCGGGGCCACGCCCAGGTGCACCTCGACCCCGCCGCCGCGGAACCAGCAGCCGCCGCGGGCGGCCAGCACCGGCGGCTTCGCCAGCTCGGTCATGCCGAGCACTCCGGACCAGAAGGCGCGGCACTCGTCCTCGGCGCCGGCCGGGATGTCGAGCTGGACGTGGTCGAGCCGTTCGAAGGTGAAATCGGTCATGCTGTTCCCCCGTGGAGAGACCCGTGAACGGATCCGGTGGTCGTCGTGTGCCGACTCGATCGGGCAGGTCAGCCGACCTGCGTGACGACCTGAGTGACGATCACATCAGTACTCCGTCCGGAGACACGGGACAAGACCTGAACGGTCCATTACACAGTGTGGCGATGATCGGACCGTACGTTGGGCGGGTGGAGCAGAGCATCCGTACCCAGCCGCCAGGGCCCAGACGCCGTCCGCCGACCGGCGCGGCCGCAGCCGCCGTCCCCGGTCCAGGCCGGGCTCCCGAGACCGCCGGAGCCCCCTCCGGACCCGCCCCCGGCTCCCGCCCGCGCCCTTCGGCCGGCCCGTCCG
>NZ_LFVW01000671.1:0-6100 GCF_001182915.1 Kitasatospora sp. MY 5-36 | reverse complement strand
CCCGGCGCGCCGGCCGTCCTCGGCGAGGGCGGCGGCCTCACCTTCCAGGAGCTGGCCGGGACCGCCCGCCGGCTGGCCGCGCGGCTGCGCCGCCTGGGCGCCGTCCCGGACGGCTGCGTCGGCCTGTACGTCGAGCCGTCCGTCGAGCTGGTCGCCGGGGCCTGGGGCGTGCTGTACGTCGGGGCCGGCTACCTGCCGCTGTCGCCCGAGTACCCCGAGGACCGGATCCGCTACATGGTCGAGGACAGCGGCACCCGGATCGTGCTGACCCAGGCGCACCTGCGCGAGCGGCTGGCCGCGCTGGTCCCGGCCGGGACCGCGGTCGTCACCTTCGAGGCCTGCGAGGACGCCGCTCGGCTGCCGGAAGCGGCGGCGGAGGAGGCACAGGAGGAAGCGCCCGAGGCGGCCGCCGAGCCGGAGTCGCTGGCCTATGTGATCTACACCTCGGGCAGCACCGGCCGCCCCAAGGGCGTCATGATCGAGCACCGCTCGGTGGTCTCCCAGCTGCGCTGGATGCGCTCCGCCGGGCACCTCGACCCCGGGACCACCGTGCTGCAGAAGACCCCGATGAGCTTCGACGCCGCGCAGTGGGAGATCCTCGCCCCGGCCGTCGGCGCCCGGGTGGCGGCCGGCACGCCCGGCCTCTACCGGGACCCGGAGGCGCTGGTCGCCTCCGTCCGGCGGCACGGGGTGACCGCGCTCCAGTGCGTGCCCACCCTGCTCCGGGCGCTGCTGGACACCGAGGGCTTCGCCGACTGCACCGGCCTGACCCGGGTGTTCTCCGGCGGTGAGGCGCTCTCCCGGCGGCTCGCCCGCGACCTGGGCCGCGCCCTCCCGCAGGCGGCGCTGGTCAACCTGTACGGCCCGACCGAGTGCACCATCAACGCCACCTGGCACCTGGTCGACCCGGCCGATCCGGCCGACGGCGCCGGCTCGGTGCCGATCGGCCGACCGGTCGCCGACACCCAGTGCCACGTCCTCGACGAGCAGCTGCGGCCGGTCGCCGCCGACGGCGTCGGCGAGCTGTACATCGGCGGCGTCCAGCTGGCCCGCGGCTACCTGAACCGGCCGGAGCTGACCGCGGAGCGGTTCGTCCGCTCCCCGTTCGCCCCCGGCGAGCGGCTGTACCGCACCGGCGACCTGGTGCGGTGGAACCCGGACGGCACCCTCCAGTTCGCCGGCCGGGTGGACAACCAGGTCAAGCTGCGCGGGTACCGGGTCGAGCTGGACGAGATCGCCCGCGCGATCGAGGAGCACACCTGGGTGCGCCGCTCGGCCGCGGTCGTCACCGGGGACGACCGCACCGGGCACCCGAACCTGGTCGCCTGTGTCGAGCTCAACCCGCGCGAGGCCGCCCTGATGGACCAGGGCAGCCACGGCGGCCACCACCAGTCCAAGGCCAGCAAGCTCCAGGTCAAGGCCCAGCTGTCCGACCCGGGCCTGCGCGACCGGGCCCGGCTGGCGGGCCGCGAGCGGGTCGAACTGCCCGGCCGGAAGGAGACCGACGCCCAGCGCCGGGAGGCCTTCGCCCGCAAGAGCTACCGCTTCTACGACGGCGGCGCGGTCACCCGGGACGACCTCACCGCGCTGTTCGCCCCGCGCCCAACCCGCACCTTCGGCCGCGACCTGGAACTGCTGAGCCTGCCCGAACTCGGCCGCGTCCTGCGGTGGTTCGGCCAGTTCCACAGCGAGGAGCGGCTGCTGCCCAAGTACGCCTACGCCTCGCCCGGCGCGCTGTACGCGACCCAGCTGTACCTGGAGACCGGCGGCCTGGACGGGCTCGCGGCCGGGCTGTACTACTACCACCCGGTCGAGCACGTCCTGGTCCGGATCGGCCCCGCCGGGGCGCGGCCGGGCCCGGATGGCGGGGCCTACCTGACGCTGCACTTCTCCGGGAAGCACGGCGCCATCGAGCCGGTCTACAAGAACAACATCCGGGAGGTGCTGGAGTTCGAGACCGGCCACATGCTGGGCGTCCTGGCGGAGGTGCTGCCCGAGTACGGGCTGGACGTGCGCCCGATCGGCCTCGACCCGGCGGCCAAGGGCCGGCTGGACGTCGCCGAGGAGGACCACTACCTGGGCGCCTTCGCGGTCGTCCCGGCCGGCGGCCCGGCGCGGGACGAGGGCACCGAGCTGTACGTCCAGGCCCACGAGGGCCGGCTGGACGGCCTGCCGGGCGGCCTCTACCGGTACGCCGACGGCGAGTTGACGCACGTCTCGGAGGAGGTGGTGGAGTCCCGGCACGTGATCGCGATCAACCAGGCGGTCTACGCCCGGGCCTCGTTCGGCATCACGGCCGTCGCCCGCGCCGAGGAGGAGTGGCTGCGGTACATCGTGCTCGGCGCCGAGCTGCACCGCCTCCAGCGCAACGGCCTGGGGCTGGGCTTCATGTCCTCCGGCTACAGCTCCAAGTCCGGCCACCCGCTGCCCGCTTCGCGCCGCATCGACGAGATCCTGGCCGGCCGCGGCATCACCCCGGGACCGTCCTACTTCTTCCTCGGCGGCAAGGTGAGCGAGGAGCAGATCCGCAGCGAGGGCATGCACGAGGACACCGTCCACATGAAGGGGCCGGCCGAGCTGATCAAGGACCAACTGGCCACCCTGCTGCCCGACTACATGCTGCCCAACCGGGTGCTGGTGATGGACGCCCTGCCGCTCACCGCGAACGGCAAGGTGGACCTCAAGGCGCTGGCCGCCTCCGAGGCCGTCCGCACAGCCGGCGTGCGCGGCGCGTACGTCGCACCCGCCACCGGGTACGAGCGGTGGCTGGCCGAGGCCTGGGGGCGGGCGCTGGGGTACCAGGAGGTGTCGGTGACGGACGAGTTCTTCGCCGTCGGCGGGAACTCGCTGATCGCCGTCGCCCTGGTGCACCGGATCAACCGCGAGTTCGGCGTCGCGCTGCCGCTCCAGGTGCTGTTCGAGTGCCCCCGGCTGGGCGACCTGGCCGCGCGCGTCGAACGGGCCTGCGGCGAGGGCGGCGAGCGCGCGGGCGGGGGCACCGGCGGGAGCGCGGCCTCCCGGCTGGTGCCGCTGCACCCGGGGGCGGCCGACCGGGCCGTGTTCTGCTGGCCCGGACTGGGCGGGTACCCGATGAACCTGCGGCCGCTCGGCCGGGAGGCGAGTGCGGGCCGGGCCTTCTACGGCGTCCAGGCGCACGGTGTCAACCCGGGCGAGACGCCGTACCCGACCATCCGGGAGATGGCCGCCGCCGACGTCGCCGAGCTGCGCCGGGTGCAGCCGCGGGGGCCGTACACGCTGTGGGGCTTCTCCTTCGGCGCCCGGGTCGCCTTCGAGGCGGCCTGGCAGCTGGAGCGCGCCGGGCAGCGGGTGGAGCGGCTGCTGCTGATCTGCCCCGGCAACCCGAAGGTGCGCCGGGACGACGCCCGGTCGTGGGGCCGTGAGGCCTCGTACGCCAACCCGGCGTACCTGACCATCCTGTTCGGGGTGTTCGCCGGCCGGATCAGCGGCCCCGACCTGGAGCGCTGCCTGGCCGAGACGGTGGACGAGGCGACCTTCGTCGCCTCCGTGCACCGGATGCTGCCGGAGCTGGACGAGGAGCTGATCCGGCGGATCACCGGGATCGTCGGCGAGACCTACGAGTTCGAGTACAGCTTCCGCGAGCTCGCCGAGCGGCGGCTGGAGGCGCCGGTGACCGTCTTCAAGGCCGCGGGCGACGACTACTCGTTCATCGAGGGCAGCACCGGCTACTCCGCGACCCCGCCCACCGTGGTCGACCTGGCGGGCGACCACTACGGGGTGCTGCGGGAGCACGGGGTGGCCGAGCTGGCCGCCGCGATCCGGGAGGTGGAACGGACGGGCCCCGGGGAGCTCCCGGGCCGCTGATCGGATGATGTGGACACGCTCACGGATGGCTCAGGATCCGTGAGCGGGGGAGCCCCTTCGGATAGGGATGGCTCGGCTTTTCCGCCGATCCCGTCTCCTCCGAAGGGGCTTTCCGATGTCCGTGAAGAACTCCGCACTGGCCACCGCCTGTTGCGCCCTGCTGCTCGCCCTGCCGCTCGCCCTCGCCCAGTCGGCCGCCGCCGACAGCAACGGCCCCAAGACGCCCGAGGAGGCCGCCACCTGCCACCAGGTGCTCGGCGCCCTGCTCGGCGGCTTCGGGCCGATGCTCGGCGAGGCCGTCTGCGTCGTGCAGCCGGCCGACAAGGGCTGACGCCTCCCGGGAATCCGCCGCCGGCGGTGGCCGCCGTCCTCGGGCCGCCGCCGGCGGAGCCGGATCCCGGGCCCGCGCCGGGTGCGGGGCCGCCGGAGGCCGGTTCCGGATTCGCCCGGCCGGCCCACCGGGCGCGGGCCGGTCGTGGCGGCGGTCGGGTGCCGGGCCGACGATGAGGGGGCGGGGGCGGGGCGGGGGGCGAGAAGGGAGCAGGACCGTGCAGGAGTTCCTGGTCGAGATCACCACCAGCGTCCCCGAGGGCACCGCCGAGGAGGAGGTCGACCGGCGGCGCGCCGCCGAGGCCGTCCGAGCCCGCGAGCTCGCCGCCACCGGCCACCTGGCCAGGCTGTGGCGCCCGGTCGGCGAACGGCGCAGCATCGGCGTCTGGCGGGCGGCCGACGAGGCCCGGCTGCGCGCGGAGGTGCTCGGCAGCCTCCCGCTGCGGCCGTGGATGACCGTCGTGGTGACCCCGCTCGAACCGCACCCCAACGACCCGGGCCCGGCCTGAGGCGACGGCTCAGGCGATGCGGGTCGGCGCGTCCTGGAGGGTGTGGCCGGTGGCGGTCAGCAGCGTCGTCAGGACGGCCGGGGTCACCGGGTGCTCGGTGCGGAGGTAGAGCTCGTCGGCGGCGGGGTGGGGGTGCACGGAGAGCAGGGTGATCCGGTGGTCGGCGAGCGTCGTGCCGGTGTGGGCGAGGGCCGTGGTGCGCACCCGCCAGAGCGCGACCGGGGGCGGGGCGTGCGGTGACCACCAGCTGTGGAGCAGGGCGGTGGCGAGCAGGGCGAGCGCGGAGGCGGCCACGACGACCGGGCCGTCCGGGCCGTGGACGACGATCTTGGCGATGAGGTCGGCCGCCGTGACGGAGAGGAAGACGGCGGCGAGTTCGACGGTGTCACGGCGCCAGCGGTGGGTGCGGCGGGCACCGGGGCCGGCGGGGGCACGGAGGGGAGAGGGCTTCGAATGCTCCATGCCACCACCGTGCCCGACCGGTGTTTCCCGGTCGGGCATCCGTCGTGACCGGCCGGTTACGGTCCGCGCCGGGGTGTTACGGGAGGAACGCGCGGGGCCGAGTCGGGAGGCCGGGCCGCCGGTGGTCTAGCCGAGCAGGTCGCGGGCCGCGGCCTTGACCTCGGCGAGCAGGAGGTGGAGGTCGGCCTCCGTCGTGGCGGCGTTGAGGAGGCAGGCGCGGAGCAGCTCGGCGCGGTCCAGGCGGGCGCCGGTGACGAAGACCCGGCCGCGCCGCTGGACGGCGGCGGGGAGGTCGCGGTTGAGGGCGTCGCGGGCGGCCCCGTCCCGGCCGGGGGCGCGGTGGCGGAACGCCACGATCGAGGTCTGCACCTCGGCGAGCAGCTCCAACTCCGCGTCCGCTTCGACGAGTTCGCCGAGCCGGCGGGCCAGTGCGGTGCACCGGGCGATGTCCCGGGCGAGCCCGGCCCGGCCCTTGTGGGCGATGGTGGCCCAGACCTTGAGGGCCCGGAAGGGGCGGGTCTGCTCGGTGCCGTACTCGGAGAACCAGCCGAGCGCGCCGGCCGACTCGTCGCGCAGGTAGGACGGGACGAGGCTGAAGGTGCCGCGCAGCTCCTCGGTGTCGCGGACCAGCGCGCAGCCGCAGTCGACCGGGACGCCGAGCCACTTGTGCGGGTCGAGGGCGAGCGAGTCGGCGCGCTCCAGCCCGGCGTAGCGGTGGGCGATGGCCGGGTCGAGCCGGCCGAAGGCGCCGTACGCGCCGTCCACGTGCATCCAGAGGCCCTGCTCCTCGCAGAGGTCGGCGATCGGGCCGAACCCGTCCACCGCGCCGGCGCCGACGGTGCCGGCCGAGGCGACCACCAGGAAGGGCAGCAGGCCGGCCGCGCGGTCGCGCTCGACGGCCGCTCGCAGGTCCGCGGTGTCCAGCCGGCCGTCGGGGCCGGTGGCCACGGTGCGCA
>NZ_LFVW01000670.1:0-6125 GCF_001182915.1 Kitasatospora sp. MY 5-36 | reverse complement strand
CCCTGGGCGACGCCCCCGCGGCCGCCGCCCGGCGCTTCCACCTCGACGCGCCGGCCTGGTTCCGCGACGCCCCGACCCCCGCGCTGCTCGCCGAGGTGTCGCGCGCCGTGTGGGAGGACCGCGTCCTGCGCGCCCGCTACGCGGCGCGCTCCGGCACCCGGGAGCGGCGACTGGAACCGTACGGCCTGGTCCTGAAGGCCGGGCAGTGGTACCTCGCGGCGCGCGGCACCTCCGGCCGGGTCGGCTCGTACCGCGTCGACCGCTTCGAGAGCGCCGAGGCCGGCGACGAACGGTTCGAACGCGACCCGGAGTTCGACCTCGCCGCCTACTGGGCCGCGGCGGCCCGGGAGTTCACCCGCGCCATGCTGCGCGAGCGGGCGGTGGTGCGGCTGAGCCCGTTCGCCGTCGAGAACCTCGCCGCCCTGCTGGAGCCGACCGCCGCCGCCGACGCCCTCGCCACCGCGGGCCCGGCGGACGCCGACGGCTGGGTCACCGCGACCCTGCCGGTCGAGACCTGGGACATCGGCTACCTCGAACTGCTGCGCCTGGGCCCGGAGGCCGAGGTCCTCCACCCGCCCGAACTGCGCGCCCGCCTGGCCGAGGCGACCCGCCGCGCCGCCGCCCTCTACACCTGACCGCCCCGCCCCCCGACCGGCCCCCGGAGCGGGCCCGCCGCCGTCCGCGCCGCCCGGGATAGGTTTCCCCCTGCCGCACACGGCGGTTCGCGAGAAGGGGGCGTACGGGATGGCGGACGGACCCGCGGACCGGCCCGCCGAGTCGTTCGTCCGGCTCGGCGGACGCCGGTTCGCCTACCTGGACTTCGGCGGCCCCGGGCCGGCCGTGCTCGCCCTGCACGGGCACTTCGGGCGGGGCCGGATCTTCGCGCCGCTGGCCGCCGCGCTCGCCGGCCGCTACCGGGTCCTCGCCCTCGACCAGCGCGGGCACGGACTGTCCGACAACGGGGGCGAGTTCACCCCGGACGCCTACGCGGCCGACGCGGCGGCGTTCCTGGAGGCGCTCGGCCCGGCGCCGGCCGCCGTGCTGGGGCACTCGATGGGCGGCGCGGTCGCCTTCCACCTCGCCCACCGGCGCCCCGACCTCGTGGCGGCGCTCGTGGTCGCCGACATGACGACGCTCAACCGGGAGCCCGAGACCCGCCCCGTCCTGGACGTGTCCGGCTGGCCCCGCCGGGCCCCGACCCGCCGCGCCCTGGCCCGGGCGCTGGCGGAACGCGGCGTCCCGGCCGGCTACTTCATGGACAGCGCCGCCGAGTTCCCCGACGGCTGGGGATTCCTCTTCGACACCGCCGACATGACGGCCTCCCAGGCCGCCTTCACCGGCGACTTCACGGCCGTCTGGAACGCCTCCGCCCAGCCCGCCCTGCTCCTGCGGGCCGCCGACAGCTTCCTCCTCACCCCCGCCACCGCCCGCCGGATGGCCCGCGAACGCCCGAACACCCGCCTGGCGGAGGTCCCGGACAGCGGGCACTGGCTCTACGCGGACGCCCCCGACGCCTTCGCCCACCAGGTCCGCGCCTTCCTCGACCACGCCCACCCGGCGGCCCCCGCGACCGCGGCCGGATGACCCGCACCACCCGGCGCGAGGGCCCCGGCCGGGGCCGGGAGACCGCTCACGGCGGGGAGGCCGCCCCGGCGTTCTCCCGGCCGCGCCGGCTCTCCTCGTGCCACTGCCGGATGCCGCGGACGATGTCCTGGCCGATCCGGTCCAGCAGCGCGGCCGCGCCGTCCATCCGGGCCCCGGCCGCGGTGGCCGGGCCGAGCAGTTCGGCGCCGTGGCGGGTGATCCCGGCGAGCACCGCGTTGCGCTCGGCACTGGCCAGCAGCGCGCGGTGCCAGACGTCGTCGTCGATGACGTACCGCTCGCGGCGGTTGCGCCCGTCGCGCTCCCGGCGGACCAGGGCCTGCACCTCCAGGTAGCCGACCGCCTTCGAGACGGACGCCGGGCTGACCCGCAGGCGCCGCACCAGCTCACCCGCCGTCAGCGCGCCGTCCTCGGTGAGCTGGAGGCAGACCAGCACCCGCGCCGTCATCCGGGGCATGCCGCCGAGCGCCAGGAACTCGGCCAGCCGGTCACCGAATTGGCGGACCTCCTCCGTGTCGCGCCCGGGCACCGCCGGCTCCGGCACCGCCTCCCGGCCGGCCGCCGCCCGCCCGCGCCGGGAGCGCTGGACGGTGGCCCGCTGCGCCCGGTCGGCGCGGTAGCCGGACGGGCCGCCGTTGCGGGCGATCTCCCGGGTGACGGTCGACGTCGGCCGCCCGAGCTGCCGGGCGATCTCGCCGTACCCCCATCCCTCGGCCAGCCCGGTGGCGATCCGGTGGCGCTCCTGCTGGGTCAGTCTGGCTCCGGGCATCCGTCCCCGCCCCTCCTCGGTCGGACTCGGTCGGCCCAGTATCGGCCGCCCCCGGCGACTGTTGCAATGGAGCACGGACAGCTGTTGCATTCGTCGGCACGACCATTGCAAGGATGGCCCCGCTCCCACCTGCACAGACCGTGCACGGCAATGGAGTTGACGTTGACCCGACCGTGAAGCGGCTCCTAGTTTCTTCCCAGGCCACGAACACCACGCCGAGGGGGAACACCAGTATGGGAATCACCAGGCGCGCCACCGCGCTGACCGCCACCGCCCTGACCACCGCCCTGACCGCCGCCCTGATCGCGGGCGGCACCGCCACCGCCGCGCCGGCGCCCGCGGCCCCGGACGCCCGGAACGGGCACCCCGGCGTCCAGCGGGTCCTGGAGCGCGCCGTGACCGAGGGCGGCGTGCCCGGCATCGTCGCCAAGGTGCGCGACGGGCACCGCTCCTGGTTCGGCACCGCGGGCGTCGCCGACCTGGCCACCGGGCGCCCCCGCCACGCCCAGGAGCGGTTCCGCATCGGCAGCACCACCAAGACCTTCGTCGCCACCGTCGTCCTCCAACTCGCCGCCGAGGGCCGGCTGGACCTGGACGACAGCGTGGAGCGGTGGCTGCCCGGCCTCGTCGACGGGCCCGGCTACGAGCCGGACCGGATCACCGTCCGGCAGCTGCTCGGCATGACGAGCGGGGTCTACAACTACGCGATGGACGCGAAGGTCCGCGCCGAGAACGAGGGCACCGGCTTCCTGCTCCACCGCTTCGACACCTACACGCCCGAGCAGCTCGTCCGCACCGGCACCGCCAACCGCCCCGACTTCGCCCCCGGCGCCGGCTGGACGTACTCCGACACCGGCTACGTCCTCGCCGGGCTGATCGTCGAACGGGCCACCGGGACCAGCCTGGCCGAACAGGTCGACCAGCGCGTCATCACCCCGCTCGGCCTGAGCGGCACCTACACCCCCGACCCCGACGACACCGCCCTGCGCGGCCCGCACGCACGCGCCTACTCCCGCCTGGGCGACCCCTCCCCCACCGCCCCCGTCCACGACGTGACCGAGCTCAGCCCCTCCTGGGGCTACGCCGCCGGCGACATGGTCTCCACCGCCCGCGACCTCGACACCTTCTTCGCCGCGCTGCTGGGCGGACGGCTGCTGCCGCCCGCCCAGCAGCGGGAGTTGTTCACGATGGTCCCCACACCGCCCGGCGCGTGGATCCCGAACGCCGCGTACGGCCTCGGCGTCGGCTCCGTCACCCTGGACTGCGGACCGACCCTCTGGGGCATGGGCGGCGCCATCAACGGCTCCTGGACCTACACCTTCGGCACCCGCGACGGCGGCCACCTGCTCACCACCAACATCAACGGCGACTGGACCAACGGCAGTTGGCCGATCTCGGTGTTCACCTCCGAACTGGAGGCCGAGTTCTGCCCCCGGCCCTGACCCGCACCGGGCCCCCGGCCGGTACGACCCAGGGGGACGGCCGGGGGCCCGGCGTAGCATCGGGCGGGTGTGGGAGCGACTGGAGATCGAGGGTTTCGTGGTCCTGGCCGAGGAGTTGCACTTCGGGCGGACGGCCGAGCGGCTGGGGGTCTCCAGGGCGCGGGTGAGCCAGACGATCCAGCGGCTGGAGCGGCGGGTGGGCGCGCCGCTGTTCGAGCGGACCAGTCGGCGGGTGCGGCTGACGGAGCTGGGGCGGCGGCTGCTGGAGGACGTCGGGCCGGCGTACCGGCGCATCGGGGACGGGCTGGAGCGGGCGCGGGCCGCGGCCCGGGGCGTCGAGGGGGTGCTCACGGTCGGCTACCTCGGCGGGGCGGCCGGGGAGTTCGTGATGGAGGTGATCGGCGCCTTCGCCCGCCGGCACCCGGGCATCGACGTGCGCATCCACGAGACGCAGGTGGCGTCCATGTTCGAGCCGCTGCGCGGCGGCGGGGCGCAGGTGCTGGTCACCCAGTTCCCGGTGGAGGAGGAGGACCTCGTGCGGGGCCCGGTGGTGCTGCGGGTGCCGCGGATGCTGGCGGTGCCGGCCAACCACGTGCTGGCCAGGCGGGAGTCGGTCGGGGTGGAGGACCTGGCGCGGGACCGGGTGTTCGCCTGCACGGGGCACGTCCCCGGGTACTGGCAGGAGCGGTTGGCGCCGTCCGTGACGCCCGGGGGGCGGGTGGTGGAGCGCGGGCGGTCGGCGGCGACGCTGGCGGAGACCCTGGCGATGGTCGGGGCGGGGCAGGGCATCTCGCCGGTGGGGGCGGACGTGGCGGCGCACTCGGCGCCGCCGGGGGTGGTGTTCGTGCCGTTCGTGGACGCCGAGCCGCTCGAGTACGGGCTGGTGTGGCGGGCGGGCGGGGACAGTGCGCGGGTGCGGGCGTTCGCGGCGGTCGCGGTGGAGCGGGCCCGGGGGTGGAGCCGGGAGTGGGCGGAGCCCCCGACGGCAGCGGTGGGGGCGGTGGGCCGGGACCGGTAAGCCTGGCTTACCGGTCGTTGCGCGTTCGGGGGCTGATCAGCGGGTCGGCGGCGGCCAGGCTGGTGCCATGACCAGCGATCTCTCGGCGCGCCGCGCCCCCTGCCCCGCGTCCGCCCCCTCCCCCACCAACGCCCGTGCGCCTGAACTTCCGGCCGGCGCCGCCCTGTTCGCGCTCGCCCTCGGCGCGTTCGCGGTGGGCTCCGCCGAGGTGGTGGTCGCCGGGCTGCTGCCGCGGATCGCCGAGGACACGGGGGTGTCCCTGCCGACGGCGGGGGTGCTGGTGTCCGGGTACGCGGTGGGCATGGTCGTGGGAGCTCCCCTGCTGACCGCGCTCGGGGTCCGCGTCGCCCGCCGGCGGATGCTGCTCTACCTGGTCGGCCTGTTCATCGCGGCCGGCCTGGTCACCGCGCTCGCGCCGGGCTTCGGCGCGCTGCTGGCGGGGCGGGTGCTGTCCGCGCTGGCCGGCGGGGCGTACGTGGGGATCGCCTCCGCGGTGGCGACCTCGCTGGTGCCCGCGCGGCGCAGGGCCGGCGCGATCGCCGCCGTGTTCACGGGGCTCGGCCTCGCCAACGTGCTCGGGGTGCCCGGCGGTACCGCGCTCGGGCAGGCACTGGGCTGGCGGGCCACGTTCTGGGCGGTGACCGCGCTGGGCGTGGTGCTGCTGGTCGCGCTGGCCGTCCTGCTGCCGCACGGGCCGGCGGCCCCGCGGGCCGGACTGCGGGCCGAACTGCGGGTGTTCCGGCGTGCGGGGGTATGGCTCGCCCTGGCCGCGACGGCCTTCGGCTGGGCGCCCTTCCTGACCGTCCTCACCTACGTCTCGCCGCTGCTGACCGAGGTCACGGGCTTCGGGTCCGGCGCGGTGCCGGTGGTGCTGATGCTGGTCGGCGTCGGCATGGTGGTCGGCACCCCGCTGGCGGGCCGGCTGGCCGACCGGGCGCCGGCGGCCGCGCTGTACGCGGCGCTGGCCGGGGTGACGGCCGTTCCGCTGCTGCTGCTCGCCGCCGTGCACAGCCGGGCCGCCGTGGCCGCCGCCTTCCTGCTGTTCGGCCTGGCCGGCGGGGCGGTCATCCCGCCGTTGCAGGCCCGGGTGCTGGCGCGGGCGAGCGGCGCGGACAACCTCGCCTCGGCCGCGAACATCTCCGCCTTCAACATCGGCAACGCGGGCGGCCCCCTGCTGGCGGGCGCGGCCCTGTCCGCCGGGGCCGGGTACACCGCACCGCTGGGGATCGCCGCCGCACTCGGCGCGGTGGGACTGGCGCTGGCCTGGGCGGCGCAGCGCAGCGACCGGCGCGGG
>NZ_LFVW01000669.1:0-5994 GCF_001182915.1 Kitasatospora sp. MY 5-36 | reverse complement strand
CCCAGGCCTCGCGCGGCGACGCCCGCCAGCCGCTGGCCGGCGCCCAGCCCACCGAGGCCCCCACCGCGCAGCCCGCCGCCGAGCCGGCCCCCGAACCGGTGAAGCCCACGGTGGTCATGCCGGTCGCCCGGCACGGCCTCGGCGAACTGTTCGGCGAGGCCGGCACCCACTGGGCCAACCGGCACACCGGCATCGACTTCCCGGTGGACGGCGGCTCCGAGGTCTACGCCGTGACCGACGGCACGATCCGCACCCAGTGGAACCCGTTCTACGGCTACATGACGATCCTCAAGATGCCCGACGGCACCGAGGCCTGGTACTGCCACCTGCGGGCGTACAAGGTGCGCAAGGGCCCGGTGAAGCAGGGCGACGTGATCGCCTTCGTCGGCAGCAGCGGCAACAGCACCGGCCCGCACCTGCACTTCGAGATCCGGCCGCAGGGCAACGGGCCGATCGACCCGCTGCCCTGGCTCCTCTCGAACGGGCTGGACCCGCGCTAGCGGGTCGGAGCGGCTCCGCGGAGCAGAGCCGCTCCGCCGCTCAGAGCTTCTCCACCGGCGCGTAGCGCAGCAGCAGCTGCTTGCGCCCGTCGGTGCCGAAGTCGACGGTGGCCTGCGCCCGGTCGCCGACGCCCGTGACGGCCACCACCGTGCCCAGCCCGAAGCTGTCGTGGGTGACCCGGTCGCCGACCGCGAGCGAGACGGCCTCGCGCTCCACCAGCTGGCCGCCGCGCCGCGCCGACTGCCCCCAGCCGGCCTTCGGCTTGGCCGCCGCGGCCGACGAGGAGGAACGCGAACTCCCGCCCCCGGACGAGGACTTGCCCCAGGACGAGCCCGAGGAGTAGCCGCGCTGGACCGGCGCCTGGGCCGCCCCGGTGCGCTTCCACTCCACCAGCGTCTCCGGGATCTCCTCCAGGAACCGCGAGGCCGGGTTGTAGGCCGGCTGCCCCCAGGCGCTGCGCAGCACCGAGCGGGTCAGGTACAGCCGCTCGCGGGCCCGGGTGAGCCCGACGTACGCGAGCCGGCGCTCCTCCTCCAGCTCCTTGACCTGGTTGAGCGCCCGCATGTGCGGGAAGATCCCGTCCTCCATGCCGGTCAGGAAGACGACGGGGAACTCCAGGCCCTTGGCGGTGTGCAGGGTCATCATCGTGATGACGCCCTGCCCGTCCTCGTCGTCGTCCGGGATCTGGTCCGAGTCGGCGACCAGTGCGACCCGCTCCAGGAAGTCGGCCAGCGAGCCGACCGGCGGCGTGCCCTCCTCGTCGGCGTCCGGCCGCTCGCCCGGGTCCTGCTCGTACTCCAGGGCGACGGAGGCGAGCTCCTGGAGGTTCTCCACCCGGGTCTCGTCCTGCGGGTCGGTGGAGGCCTGGAGCTCGGCCAGGTAGCCGGTCTCCTCCAGGACCGCCTCCAGCACCGCCGCCGGGCCCGCGCCCGACTCGACCACCTGGCGCAGTCCGGCCATCAGGGTGTTGAACTTCTTGACGGCGTTGGCCGAGCGCGCGGCCATCCCGTACGCCTCGTCGACCCGCACCAGCGCCTGGGCGAAGGAGATCCGCTCCCGCGAGGCCAGCGCGTCGATCATCGCCTCGGCCCGCTCGCCGATGCCGCGCTTGGGCACGTTGAGGATCCGGCGCAGCGGCACGGTGTCCTCCGGGTTGGAGAGCACCCGCAGGTACGCCAGGACGTCCCGGACCTCCTTGCGCTCGTAGAAGCGCACCCCGCCGACCACCTTGTACGGCAGGCCGACCCGGATGAACACCTCCTCGAACACGCGGGACTGGGCGTTGGTCCGGTAGAAGATCGCGACGTCGCCGGGCTTGGCCTCGCCCTTGTCGGTGAGCCGGTCGATCTCGTCGGCGATGAACTGGGCCTCGCCGTGCTCGTCGTCCGCGACGTAGCCGACGACCTTCTCGCCGTGGTCCCCGGCCGTCCACAGCTTCTTCTCGCGGCGGTTGGCGTTGCGCTCGATGACGGCGTTGGCGGCGCTCAGGATGGTCTGGGTGGAGCGGTAGTTCTGCTCCAGCAGGATCGTGGTCGCGTTCGGGTAGTCCTCCTCGAACTGGAGGATGTTGCGGATGGTCGCGCCGCGGAAGGCGTAGATCGACTGGTCCGCGTCACCGACCACGCACAGCTCGGCCGGCGGCACCTCGGCCAGCCGCCCGGCCGCCGGGTTCACCAGCTCGCCGTCCACGGTGCGCCTGGGCGCGGCGGCGACGGATCCTCCGCTGAGCTCCCGGACCAGCATGTACTGGGCGTGGTTGGTGTCCTGGTACTCGTCGACCAGGATGTGCCGGAACCGGCGCCGGTAGTGCTCGGCGACGTCGGGGAAGGCCTGCAGCAGGTTCACCGTCGTCATGATGATGTCGTCGAAGTCCAGCGCGTTGGCCTCGCGCAGCCGCCGCTGGTAGAGCGCGTACGCCTCGGCGAGCTTCTTCTCCATCGGGTTGGCGGCCTGGTCGGCGAAGGTCTCCTCGTCGATCAGCTCGTTCTTGAGGTTGCTGACCTTCGCCGTGAACGACTTCGGCGGGTACTGCTTCGGGTCGAGGTCGAGGTCGCGGCAGACCAGCGACATCAGCCGCTGCGAGTCGGCCGAGTCGTAGATCGAGAAGCTGGAGGTGAAGCCCAGCTGCTTGGACTCGCGGCGCAGGATGCGCACGCAGGCGCTGTGGAAGGTGGAGACCCACATCGCCCGGGCGCGCGGGCCGACCAGCGCCTCGACGCGCTCGCGCATCTCGCCGGCCGCCTTGTTGGTGAAGGTGATCGCCAGGATCTCCCCCGGCTGCACCCCGCGGGCGCCCAGCAGGTGGGCGATCCGGTGGGTCAGCACCCGGGTCTTGCCCGAGCCGGCGCCGGCCACGATCAGCAGCGGCGAGCCCGCGTGCAGCACCGCCTCGCGCTGCGGGTCGTTCATCCCCTCCAGCAGCTGCGCCGGGTCCACCACCGTCCGCGCGGCACCGTTGCGGTACCAGGCGTCCCGCTCCGCCTCGGCGGCGTGGTCGGTCTGGAACAGGCCGTCCGGGATGGCCTCCTCGTACGCGTCGTACGGGGCCTCCTCCTCGTACGGCGGGGGCTCCTCACCGATGGCGTCGACGGGCGCGTCGGGCTGCTTCGACCCGGCGGCGGGTGCCTCGAAACCGGGGAGCGGAAGGTCGTCAAAGAGGCTACTCATGGCACATCGAGTCTATGGCCACCCACCGACAAGCCCGCCCGCCCCGGACGATCCGGGGCGGGCGGGCTCCGTGGCGGCGCCCCAGGACGCCGGGGTGCCTCAGACCAGGCGGCGGGCGGTGGCCCAGCGGGTCAGCTCGTGGCGGTTGCTGAGCTGGAGCTTGCGCAGGACGGCGGAGACGTGGCTCTCGACCGTCTTCACCGAGATGAAGAGCTGCTTGGCGATCTCCTTGTAGGCGTAGCCGCGGGCGATCAGCCGCAGGACCTCGCGCTCGCGCTGGGTGAGCCGGTCCAGGTCCTCGTCCACCGGCGGGGTGTCGGTGGCGGCGAAGGCGTCCAGCACGAAGCCGGCCAGCCGGGGCGAGAACACCGCGTCGCCGTCGGCGATCCGGAAGATCGCGTTCACCAGGTCGGTGCCGGTGATGGTCTTGGTGACGTAGCCGCGCGCGCCGCCGCGGATGACGCCGATGACGTCGTCGGCGGCGTCCGACACCGACAGCGCCAGGAACTTCACCCCGCCCTGCTCGCCCATCACCCCGACCGAGCGGCGCAGCACCTCGACGCCGCCGCCGCCCGGCAGGTGGACGTCGAGCAGCACCACGTCCGGCCTGGTCTCGGCGACCACCCGGACCGCCGAGTCCACGTCGTCGGCCTCGCCGACCACGTCGATGCCGGTCACCTCGGTGCGGCCGATCTCGGCCCTGACCCCCGTCCGGAACATCCGGTGGTCGTCCACCAGCACGACCCGGGCCGTGCGCTCCGGAGCTGCCTCAGTCATTCGTTCTCTCCATCTCCAGCTCGACCTCGGTGCCGCCGCCCGCCGCCGGCCGCACCCGTGCGGCGCCGCCGTTGCGCTTCATCCGGCCGATGATCGACTCCCGTACGCCCATCCGGTCCTCGGGCACCGTGTCGGGGTCGAAGCCGGGGCCGTGGTCGCGGACGAACACCGACACCGTCCTCCCCTCGACCTCGGCGTAGACCTGGACCGGTCCCCCGCCACCGTACTTGGCCGCGTTGACGGTCGCCTCCCTCGCGGCCTGCATCTGGGCCGCGATCCGCTCGTCCATCGGGCAGTCGCCGACGATCACCAGCTCGACCGGGACGCCGTGCCGGTCCTCGACCTCGGCGACGGCGGCCCGCAGGCTCTCCGCCATGGTGTCCGGCGCGGCCTCGGCGGCGGCCTCCGGGCGGTACAGCCACAGCCGCAGCTCGCGCTCCTGCGAGCGGGCCAGCCGCAGCACCTCCTTGGGGTCCTCGGCCCGGCGCTGGATCAGGGTCAGGGTGTGCAGCACGGAGTCGTGGATGTGCGCGGCGATCTCGGCGCGCTCCTGGGCGCGGATGCGGGCGGTGCGCTCGGCCCCGAGGTCCTGCCAGAGCCGCAGGCCGTACGGGCCGAGCAGCACCAGCACACCGGCCAGCACCGCGAGCGAGGCCTCGATCACCGAGGCGAGCGTGGAGCCGCTGCCCTGCATGGCGAGCAGCGCGATGGTGCCCGCGACCGCGAGCAGCACGCCGGCGCCGACCCGGGTGTAGGCGCCGCGCCGCTTCTCGCCCTCCTCGATGCCGAACCAGCGCTGCCAGCGCGAGTCGTCGGCCTGCCGCCAGACCAGCGCCACGCCGACGCCGATCGCCAGCAGCGGCCAGGTGTACGGCTTGGCGGTCTGCCAGCCGAGCACGTTGAGCAGGGCGATCACGCCGACCACCGTCATCACCAGGGCGGCGAGCTGGCCGAGGCCGCCCTGCCCGGCCTTGCCGGCCGACTCGGCCTCCTCCCCCTCCGCCGGGGCGCCCACCGGCTCGCCCTGCAGGGTGAGCTGGAGCAGCTGGCGCATCCGGCCCACCCAGCCGCCGGCCTGGCCGGCCTTGCTCAGCAGGCCGCCCTGCACCCCCGGCGAGGCCGGGACGAACGCCCCGTTGAAGTACACCCACTGGGCGCCGGCGCGCTGCGAGGGCTCGCCGATGCCGATCGGCACCACGAACCAGAAGGCGGCGTACAGCAGCGCGCCGATCCCCTGCGCGAAGAACAGCACGACGAAGGCGATCCGCACCCACCGCACCGGCAGCCCGAGGTGCACCGCCAGGCCGTGCGCGACACCGCCCAGCATCCGTCCCTGCGGGCTGCGGTAGAGCCGGCGGTAGGGCGGCCGCCCGTCGTCGGGCGCGCTCGGGTCGGCGCCGGCCGACGACGCGGTGTCGGGGGCGATGGATCGGGGATCGGTACCGGGGGCTGCCACGCCACCGATGGTTCCACGCGGGCACCCGCGGGCGCATCAGGGTGTGTCCCCATCCCGTATCAGGGACAAGTCAGGGTACGGACAGGGCTCGACCCGGTTGGGCCGGGCGGTCCTCTGCCGGAAGGATGGTGTCCATGACCGAGGACCCCCGCATCGAGGAAACCGGGCCCGCCGCCCCGCCGGAACCGGACCGCCCGCCACTGACCAGGACCGAGCACCACCGCGTGGTGGCCGGCGTCTGCGGCGGCCTCGGCCGGCACCTGGACATCGACCCGGTGGTCTTCCGGGTCGTCACGGTGGTGCTCTGCCTCTCCGGCGGCCTCGGGCTGTTCCTGTACGGCCTGGCCTGGCTGATCGTCCCGACCGACGACGGGGCCAAGGGCCGCGGCGGGCGCACCGAGCTCCAGCGGGTGCTCACCGGGCGGGTGGACGGCCAGTCGGTCGGCGCGGTGCTGCTGACCGTGATCGGCACCGGGGTCTTCTTCTCCTCGATGGGTGACGGCGGCCAGCTGTTCCCGCTGCTGCTGCTCGCCGCCCTGGTCTTCCTGGCGGTGCGCTACGACCCGGACCGCCGCCGGGGCCGGGGGCGCGAG
>NZ_LFVW01000066.1:0-5974 GCF_001182915.1 Kitasatospora sp. MY 5-36 | reverse complement strand
TCGAGGAGATCGAGCCTTCGGACCTGTCCTGGCTGTTGTCGGCGAAGGTCGGCGGTGCCATGGTGCTGGACGAGTTGACGGCGGGTCGGGATCTCGACGCGTTCGTGCTGTTCTCGTCGGGCGCGGGTGTGTGGGGAAGCGGTGGCCTGGGCGGCTATGCGGCGGCGAACGCGCACCTGGACGCGTTGGTCGAGGATCGCAGGGCCCGGGGCCTGGTGGCTTCTTCGGTCGCGTGGGGCCTGTGGGCCGGTGTCGGGATGGCCGCGAGCTCGGGCGGTGAGCGGTTGCGCGAGTTCGGTATGGAGGGCATCGACGGGCGTCGGGGCATGCTGGCGCTGGGCCAGGTCCTGGACGCGGGCGAGGGTGCGATGGTGGTGGCCGGCTTCGACTGGCCGCAGTTCGTGCCGACCTACACCCTCTACCGGGCGAGCCGTCTGCTGGCGGACCTTCCCGAGGTCCGCGCGGTCCTGGCCGCCGAGGCCGCCGCCGAGGCCGCCGTCGAGTCCACCGTCGAGGAAGTCGGCGCGTGGGCGGGCCGGTTGGCCGGAATGCCGGTCGCTGAGCAGCGCCAGGTCCTGACCGACCTGGTGCGCGGCCACGCGGCGGCCGTCCTCGGCCACGAGTCGGCGGACGACGTGTTGCCGCAGCGGGCCTTCAAGGAGCTGGGCTTCGACTCCGTCGGAGCGGTCGAGCTGCGGAACCGCCTGTCGAAGGTGCTCGGTGTCCGGCTCGTCTCCACGATGGTCTTCGACCACCCGAACGCCGCCGCCGTCGCGGACTACGTACGCGGCGAACTCGTCGGCGCGGACGAGCAGACGGTCCAGCGGGACGGCGCGGTCCAGGTCGTGGCCGCGGCGATCGGCGAGCCGATCGCGATCGTCGGCATGGGATGCCGGTACCCGGGCGGGGCGGTCGGCCCCGAGCAGTTCTGGAGCATGGTGGCCTCCGGCACCGACACCATCGGCGGCTTCCCGACCGACCGCGGGTGGGACGCCTACGAGGAGGAGTTCGGCAAGGGCCAGGAGTACCGGCGACAGGGCGGATTCGTCCATGACGCGGCCGAGTTCGACGCCGAGTTCTTCGGGATCAGCCCGCGCGAGGCCCTCGCATGGACCCGCAGCAGCGGCTGCTGCTGGAGACCTCCTGGGAGGCCATCGAGCACGGCGGGATCGACCCCAAGTCGCTGCACGGCTCGGCGACCGGCGTCTTCGTCGGCGCCAACTTCTCGGGGTACAGCTCGGTCCTGCCCGTCGAGGACACCAGCCTGGACGGCTACCGGCTGATCGGGAACGTGACCGCTGTCCACTCCGGCCGGATCTCGTACTGCCTGGGCCTGACCGGTCCTGCTCTGACGGTGGACACGGCCTGCTCGTCCTCGCTGGTGGCGATGCACCAGGCGGTGCAGGCGCTGCGGGCCGGCGAGTGCTCGATGGCGCTGGCCGGCGGCGTGGCGGTGATGGTGTCGCCGGCCGCCTTCATGGAGTTCGCCCAGCAGGGCGGCATGGCCTCCAGCGGCCGGTCGAAGGCGTTCTCGGAGGAGGCCGACGGGATCGGTTGGGGCGAGGGTGCGGGCATGGTGCTGCTGGAGCGCCTGTCCGATGCCCGGCGCAATGGCCACCAGGTGCTGGCGGTGATCCGTGGCAGCGCGGCCAACCAGGACGGCGCGTCCAACGGTCTGGCGGCGCCGAACGGTCCCTCGCAGCGGCGGGTGATCCGTGCGGCGCTGGCGAACGCGCAGCTGTCGGCGGCGGACGTGGACGTGGTCGAGGCGCACGGGACGGGCACGACGCTGGGCGACCCGATCGAGGCGCAGGCGCTGCTGGCCACCTACGGGCAGGCCGAGGACCGCGCCGCCGACCGGCCGCTCTGGCTGGGCTCGGTGAAGTCCAACATCGGGCACTCGCAGTGCGCCGCCGGTGTGGCCGGGGTGATCAAGATGGTGATGGCGCTGCGGCACGAGGTACTGCCGAAGACGCTGCACGCGGACGAGCCGTCCTCGCACGTGGACTGGGAGACGGGCAACGTCCGGCTGCTCCAGGAGGCGGTGGAGTGGCCGGCGGGTGGGCGCCCGCGTCGGGCGGGTGTGTCGGCGTTCGGTGTGAGCGGCACCAACGTCCACCTGATCGTCGAGGAAGCGCCGGTCGCGGCGGTCGAGGCCGAGCGCCCGGCGGAGCAGCCGGCGCCGGAGGTCCTCGGGACCGCGCCTGCCGTGTGGACGGTGTCGGGCCAGAGCGTCGCGGCACTGGCCGGTCAGGCCGGTCGGCTGCGTGAACACATGCTGGCGCGGCCGGAGTTGCCGGTCGGCGACGTCGCGTGGTCGCTCGCGACGACGCGTGCGGCGCTGGAGCACCGGGCGGTCGTGCTCGGTGGCGAGCGGAGTGAGCTCGCGGCGGGTCTCGTGGCGGTGGCCACGGGGCAGCCGACGTCCGGTGTGGTGACCGGTTCGGTGGCTCCTGGCGGTGTGGGGCGGACGGTGTTCGTCTTCCCCGGTCAGGGCAGCCAGTGGGTCGGCATGGGGCGCGAGTTGGCGGAGGCCTCGCCGGTCTTCGCCGCGAAGTTGGCGGAGTGCGCCGAGGCTCTCGCGCCGTACGTGGAGTGGCAGTTGGATGACGTTCTGGCGGGCCGGCACGGCTTTGAGGCCGCCGATGTGGTGCAGCCGGCGCTCTGGGCGGTGATGGTGTCGCTCGCCGCCGTCTGGGAGGCGGCGGGTGTCGCTCCGGACGCTGTGGTCGGTCACTCGCAGGGCGAGATCGCGGCGGCCGCCGTCGCGGGGATTCTCTCCCTCGACGATGCCGCGAAGGTCGTCGCTCTGCGGAGCAAGACCCTGACGGCCCTTGCTGGTCGCGGCGGGATGCTGTCGATCGCCGAGCCGGTGGACGGTGTCCGCGCGCGGATTGCCCCGTACGGTTCCCGGCTGTCGGTGGCGGCCGTGAACGGTCCGTCGGCGACGGTGGTTTCCGGTGACGCCGATGCGCTGCGTGAACTGGCGGACTCCTGCGGGGATTCGCCGCGTGCCCGGATGATTCCGGTGGACTACGCGTCCCACAGCGCGCACGTGGACGAGCTGCGCGAGGAGATCCTCGCCGTCCTCCAGGGCATCACGCCGACCGAGGCCCGCATCCCCATGGTCTCCGCGCTGACCGGCGCGTGGCTGTCCGGTCCGGAGCTGGACCCCGACTACTGGTACGCCTCGCTCCGCGAGACCGTCGAGTTCGAGCGGGCGGTCCGGATCCTGGGCGCCTCCGGGCACGGGGTGTTCGTGGAGGTGTCCCCGCACGCGGTGCTGACCGGCGCGGTGGGCGACGTGGTCGAGGACGTCGACGGTTCGGTGGTGGTCGGCACCCTGCGCCGCGAGGACGGCGGGGCCGAGCGCCTGCTGTCGTCCTTCGCCGAGGCCTACGTCCAGGGCGCTCCGGTGGACTGGGCGACGGTGCTCGGTGGTGGCGAGAGCGTCGGCCTGCCGACGTACGCCTTCCAGCGCCAGCGGTTCTGGCCGGAGCCGCGCACCCCGCAGCGGGCCAGGGCGTCGGTGGACGACTGGCGTTACCGGATCACCTGGCAGCCGGCGACCGGGAGCGGCCCGGCGGTCCTGTCCGGTACCTGGGTGCTGGTCGGGGACGCGGCGGACGCCGGTGTGATGGCCGAGGCGCTGGCGAGTTGTGGCGCCGAGGTCGTGCGGACGACGTTGGCGGGCCTCGACGAGGCCGTTGCCGGTGCGGATGTCCAGGGCGTGGTGTCGCTGCTGGCGCTGGACGAGTCGCTGGACGCCGAGTTCGGGTGGGTCCCGCGCGGCAGCGCCGACACCCTCGACCTGGTGCAGGCGCTGGGCCGGGCCGGGGTCACCGCTCCGCTGTGGGTGCTGACCCGCGGCGCGGTGCAGGCCGTAGCCGGCGAGGTGACGACCAACCCGATCCAGACGCAGGTCTGGGGTCTGGGCCGGGCCGTCGGCCTGGAGCACGCGGACCGCTGGGGCGGTCTGGTCGACCTGCCGCCGGTGGTGGACGCCGATGCCGCGGCCCGGCTGGTCGGCGTGTTCGCCGATGGCAGTGAGGACCAGGTCGCGGTGCGGCCGTCGGGTGTCCTCCTGCGCCGTCTGGTGCGGGCGGAGGCCCGCCGTGTGGAGTCGGAGGGCTGGTCGCCGCGCGGCACCGTCCTGCTGACCGGTGGCACCGGCTCGATCGGCGTCTGCATCGGCCCCTGGCTTGCCGAGCACGGCGCGCCGAGGGTGGTTCTGACCTCCCGCTCCGGCCCGTCGGCGCACGGCGTGGCGGCGCTCGCCGCCGCCGTGGCGAACGGCGGCTCGGCCGTCGAGGTCGTCAGCTGCGACCTGACGGAGCGTGCGCAGGTTGCGGCGATGGTGGCGTGGATCGAGAACACCGGTCCCGGCCTGTCGACCGTCCTGCATTCGGCGAACACCCCGTACCTCTCGCGGGTCGAGCACACGGATCACGAAGGCCTGGCGGCGGCACTGGGCGCGAAGGCGGCCGGCGCCGTCCACCTGGACGAGGCGACGGCCGACCTGGGCATCGACGAGTTCGTGATGTTCTCGTCGATCTCGGCGACCTGGGGCAGCAACGACCACGCCGCGTACGCCGCCGGGAACTCCTTCCTGGACGGGCTCGCGGAGGACCGGCGCGGCCGTGGCCTGCCGGGTACCTCGATCGCCTGGGGTGTGTGGAACACCCGCGACTGGGACGCCGTGGACGCGGTGATGGACCAGGCGCCGGGCCGGGTGACCCCGCACCGGCTGCTGCGGCAGGGCATGAACTTCCTGGACACCCAGCGGGCGTTGACCGCGCTGGGTGAGGTCCTGGCCGACGACGAGACGTTCATCGCGGTCGCGGACGTGGAGTGGGAGAAGTTCGCGCCGGTGTTCACGGCCGCACGGCCTCGCCCGCTGCTGGACACCATTCCGGAGGCGCAGGAGGACACCGCCCCCGGCCGTCCGGTCGACGACCAGCGCAGCGAGTTCGCCGCCCGGTTGGCGGGCCTGTCGGCCGCCGAGCGGCGCCGGACCGTCGTGGAGCTGGTGCGGACGCAGGCGGCCGCGGTGCTGGGCCACGAGTCGGCGGACGAGATCGTCGCCAGCCGGGCGTTCCGGGAGCTGGGCTTCGACTCGCTGACCGCCGTGGACCTGCGCAACCGCCTGAACGCGGCCGTGGGCGTCCGGCTGCCGTCCACGGTGATCTTCGACCACCCGAGCGCGTCCGCGCTGGCCGACGAGATCCTGGCCGCGCTGTTCGGGAGCGTCTCGGAGGAGACCGCCCCGGTGGTGGTGCAACCGGCCTCGACCGATCCGATCGCGATCGTCGGCATGGCCTGCCGCTACCCCGGTGGCGTCCGGACTCCCGAGGAGCTGTGGGACCTCCTGGCCGCGGGCGGCGACGCGATCAGCGGCTTCCCGGCCGACCGCGGCTGGGACGTCGAGGGCCTGTTCGACCCGGACCCGGACGCCGAGGGCTCGACCTATGTGATCGAGGGCGGATTCCTCGGCGGCGCCGGGGAGTTCGACGCCGGCTTCTTCGGGATCAGCCCGCGTGAGGCGATGGCGATGGACCCGCAGCAGCGGCTGCTGCTGGAGACCTCCTGGGAGGCCGTCGAGCGGGCCGGCATCGACCCGAAGTCGCTGCACGGCTCCGCGACCGGCGTGTTCATCGGTGCGGCCGCCTCCGGCTACATCGGGGTGCTGGGCGACGAAGCGGAGGCCCAGGCGCACCTGATCACCGGGAACGCGCTCAGCGTCCTGTCCGGCCGGGTGTCGTACACGCTGGGCCTGAACGGGCCCGCGGTGACCGTCGACACGGCGTGCTCCTCCTCGCTGGTGGCGATGCACCAGGCGGTGCAGGCGCTGCGGTCGGGCGAGTGCACGGTGGCGCTGGCCGGCGGTGTGACGGTGATGGCCGACCCCGGCGAGTTCGTGAGCTTCTCGCGGCTGCGCGCGCTGTCGGCCGACGGCCGCTGCAAGGCCTTCGGG
>NZ_LFVW01000668.1:0-6166 GCF_001182915.1 Kitasatospora sp. MY 5-36 | reverse complement strand
TGACCTAGATCGAATACTTCGCCAGCAGAGTCGCCCGTCCGACTTCCCGCGCCGCACCGACCGGTTGGCGGGACGGCCCGTCCCCTGACCGGGAGGCCCCGCCCGGCCTGCCGGAGCGGGAAGCCGGCCCGTCCGACGTGTCACGCCGTGGCCGCCCCCGCGCGGCAGAATGGGAAGCCGACGGGGGCAGGGTTCCATCGGACACGACGGGTGTCCCCGGCGACGCAGGACGTCCCGCGACCGCCTCGGTGACCGATCCGTCGGTGACCGACCTGTCGGTGCACGGCCCTACGGTCGCGGCGTGACCAATACCGACGCCCTTGCTCTCGTCTCGGCCTGGCAGCGCTTCAGCGCCTGGTTGGCCGCCCATTCCCCGGCCGATCACGCGGCCCTGCGGCCGCCGGCCGACGCCGGCCGGATCGCACACCTGGAAGAGGGGCTCGGCTTCGCCCTGCACCCCCAGCTACGCGCCCTGCTCGAACTGCACGACGGCGTCGCGCAGCCACCCGACGGGGAGATGTACCCCCCGGGATCCTTCCTGCCCCTGGGACACCGGCTGATCCCCACGGAGCACATCCTCACGCGCCACCGGGAGTTCGCCGAGGTCCTCCCCCCGGAGACCTTCGGCCCCGAGAGCTGGCGCCACCTGGTCAGCCACGCGCACTGGTGGGTACCCATCGCGCTGCCGAACGACGGGGGCCTGCTCCTCGTGGACCACCTCCCCGGTCCCGTCTACGGGCACGTCTACGAGATGGGCCTCGGCTCGGGCGATGCCGACGGCAGCCTGTGGGCTACCAGCCTCGCGGACATGTTCACAGCACTGACGGACAGCCTGACCACCGGCCGACAGTTCCACCACTTCGCCCCGGACACCCACCGGCACGCCCCCGGACACCACCGCATCGACTGGCAGGTGGTGCTGTAGCAACCACCCCGGACCGAACAGCCCGGCAACGGACGCGCCGCACGCGGCCACGGCACCGGGCGGTGGCGTCTGCGGCGGGGTGGGTGCGGTCGCCCCGGGGCGGAACCGAGCGAAACGGGGATCCGGCGGGCGCGGGCGCGGGCGGGGGTCAGTCTCCCGGGCGGCGGCGCAGCCACCGGTAGAGCAGGGCGGCCGTGGCGGCGCCGGTGGCCAGGACGGCGGCGTCGAGCCGGGCGGGCACGGCCGGGTCCTGCCCGTGGTGCTGGTAGACGCCGGACAGCAGGGCCCGGGCGGCCAGGGCCGCCACCGCCCCGGCGCCGGTGGCGATGAGGGCCTCGATCTGGCCGGTGCGGCGGGAGGGCACCGGCTCAGAACCCGGTGAGGGTCGTCTTGCCGATCGCCGTACCGGACTCCTGGAGGCGGTGGGCCGCCCGGAGGTTGGCGGCGTTGACGGGGCCGAGGTCGCGGGTGGCGGTGGTGGTGAGGACGCCCGCGTCCACCAGGCGGGCGACCCGGTCGAGGATGCGGTGCTGCACCGCCCGGTCGGCGGTGGCGTGCAGGGAGCGGGTGAACATGAACTCCCAGTGGAAGGAGATGCTCTTGCCCTTGAGGACGCCGATGTCCAGGGAGTCGAAGTCGTCGACGGCGACGATGCCGCCGAAGGGCTTCAGGGCCTCGGCGTAGGCGGTGAGGTTGCGGTCGGTGGCGACGGTGCTGAAGACGTGGTCGAGGCCGCCGGGAGCGACCTCGGCCAGCTGCGGGCCGAGCGGGCGGCTGTGGTCGATCACGTGGTCGGCGCCCATGCGGCGGGCGAAGTCGGCCGATTCCGGGCGGGAGGCGGTGCCGATCACGGTCAGGCCGGTGAGGGCGCGGGCGAGCTGGGTGACGAGGGAGCCGACGCCGCCCGCGGCGGCGGTCACCAGCAGGGTGCCGCCCTGCTCCGGTCCGCCGGTGCCCAGGCCGAGGCGTTCGAAGAGGCCCTCCCAGGCGGTGAGCGCGGTCAGCGGGAGCGCGGCGGCCCCGGCGAAGGAGAGGGTGGCGGGCTTGCGTCCGACCAGGCGCTCGTCCACCGCGTGGTAGCGGGAGTCGGCGCCGGGCCGGTCCAGGGCTCCGGCGTAGTACACCTCGTCGCCGACCCGGAACAGCTCCGTCTGCGGGCCGACCGCGACCACGGTGCCGGCCGCGTCCCAGCCCAGCACCCGCGGCTCGCCGCCCGGGTCGGCGCTCTGGCGGACCTTGTGGTCCACCGGGTTCACGCCCACCGCCTCGACCCGCACCAGCAGGTCGCGCGGGCCCGGCCGGGGCACCGGCAGCTCGACGTCGAGCAGGCTCCGCGGGTCGTCGACCGGCAGGCTCCGGCGGTAGGCGACGGCGGGCATCGTCGCCGGGATCCCGGCGGTCTCGGGCGTCGGGGGCGTCGCGGGCACGGCGGTCATCAGGGCTCTCCTCCTCGGGGCGCCCGGGGTGTCCGGGCACGTCGGAGACGGTATGCGGAAGGTAGTGGTTACCCGCAAGGACCATTGGTACCTGTTGGGTACCAAAGCAGTACCCGACGGGTACCAATGGGTACCATCGGCGCGTGACGACGACCCGTACGGCGAAGACCCACGCCCCCGACTGCACCGACCCCAAGTCCGTCTACGCCGCGGCCTGCCCCTGCCGCGACATGCTCGACCTGCTGGCCAACAAGTGGAGCGCCCTCGCCCTGGGCGCCCTGGAGGACGGCCCGCAGCGCTTCGGCGCGCTGCGCACCCGCCTGCAGGGCGTCAGCCCGAAGGTCCTCACCCAGACCCTGCGCAGGCTGGAGGAGCACGGCCTGGTCCACCGCGAGATCCACGCCGAGGTCCCCCCGCGGGTCGAGTACAGCCTCACCCCGCTGGGCGCGGACGCCTGCGCCCCGCTGGCGCACCTGCGCACCTGGGTGGAACGCAACATCGACCGCTTCCCCGTGACCGGCTGAGGACGATCGGCGGCGGACGCCTGCGGTCGTGCTCGGCGACCGGTCGTACTCGGCGACGGCAGGCGGTACGGCCGTCCCGGTCGGGTTCGAGCGCGGCTTCAAGCGTTCGAGGTCGGCTCCGAGGACGCCTCCGCTCAGGGCCCGGACGGGGCGTCGGCGGCCTTCGCCCTGCACCGCGGGCAGCTTCCGCGCCGCTTCCTCGCGACGAACGGATGCCGGTAGACCGTCACCCGGCGCCGGGGGATGCCGCAGAGCGTCGCCGGGCCGGCCAGGGCGTGCTCCAGGGCCGGGTCGCCGGTCTCCCGGCTTGCGGCGAAGCCCGTCGGAGCGAGCCCCAACGTGAACCGGAGGGACTGGAGGAAACGGAGGCGGCGACCGAGCTGCGGCATGGCCGCCACCTTCCCACACGGCTCTTTCACCGTGACGTCAACGAGAACCGGGCAGACCGGGCAGGTCGAGGGTGGCGCGGAGGCCGCCGGCGGGTTCGGGGGCGAGGTGGAGGGCCCCGTGGTGGGCGTCGGTGACGGCGGCGACGATGGCCAGGCCCAGGCCGTGGCCGCGGCGGGCCGGGTCGGTCTCGGCGGTGCGCCCGCGGCCGCGCAGGAACGGTTCGGTGAAGGTGGCCACGGCCTCCGCCGTCAGCCGCGGGCCGGTGTTGGCGACGGTCAGGCGTACCCGCCCGGGCCGTTCGGGGTCGGCCCCGGTGGCGACGGTGACCCGCCCGCCGGTCGGCAGGTTGTGCCGCAGCGCGTTGTGCAGCAGGTTGACGGCCGCCTGGCGCAGCAGGACGGGGTTGCCGGCGGTCGGGGCGGGGCGCAGGTCGGCGGTGAGGGTGACGCCGAGGGTCCGGGCCTCGTCGCGGACGGCGGCCAGTGCCTCGCCGGTGGCGGTGGCGAGGTCGGTGGGGGCGAGGTCGGGCGGGGCGTGGCCGAGGTCGGCGAGCTGGAGCAGGGCCTCGCTGATCTCGATGCCGCGCTGGTTGGTGTCCTGGAGGCGGCTGACGAGCCGGCCCCAGTCCTGGCCGGACGGGTCGGCGGCGGCGACCTGGAGCATGGTGCGGGTGATCGCCAGCGGGGTGCGCAGTTCGTGGGAGGCGTTGGCGGCGAAGCGCTGCTGGGCCTCGAAGGAGTGCTGGAGGCGGGCGAGCATCTCGTCGAAGGCGTCGGAGAGGTCGGTGAACTCGTCGCGCGGCCCGGTGAGGGCGATGCGGTGTTCCAGCGCGCCGCCCGCGGCGCGGTGGGCGGCGCGGGTGATGTCCTGCAGCGGGCGCAGCACCCGGCCGGCGATCAGCCAGCCGCCGACCAGGCCGACGGCGGTCAGCAGGGCCAGGGCGTAGCCGCTGGCGGTGAGCAGGGAGCGCAGGATCTCCTGGCGGGAGGGGGCGTCGGAGCGGTAGCGCGGGTTGGAGGAGGTGAGGGGGTAGTTGGGCACGTAGCGCATGCCGACGTAGACGACGGCGAGGCAGAGGACGCCGGCGGTGACGGCGAAGAGGGTGTAGCTGAGGGTCAGGCGCATCCGGGCGGTCAGCCGGCGCGGGCGGGTTCCGGTGCGGCGTCCGCCCGTACGGCGCCCGGAGGCGGAACCGGGGTCGGGGTCGGGGTTCACTGCGGGGTGCCTTCCTGGCGCGGGTCGGTGAGGCGGTAGCCCACGCCCGGCACGGTCTGGATCACCCACGGGTCGCCGAGGCGTTTGCGCAGGCCGGAGATGGTGATGCGGACCGCGTTGGTGAAGGGGTCGGCGTTCTCGTCCCAGGCGCGTTCCAGCAGGTCCTCGGCGCTGATGACGCCGCCGTGCGCCGCCATCAGGACCTCCAGGACGGCGAACTGCTTGCGGGACAGGCCCACGTAGCGGCCGTCGCGGTAGACCTCGCGGCGGAAGGGGTCCAGGCGCAGCCCGGCGTACTCCAGGACGGGCGGCGCGGCCTGGGCCAGGCGGCGGGCCAGGGAGCGCAGCCGGACGACGAGTTCGGCGAGGTCGAAGGGCTTGGTGAGGTAGTCGTCGGCGCCGAGTTCGAAGCCGGCGACCTTCTCGTTCAGGCGGGCGGCGGCGGTGAGCATCAGCACCCGGCAGCCCAGGGCCTGCTCGACGATGCTGCGGCAGACGTCGTCGCCGTGGGTGCCGGGGATGTCGCGGTCGAGGACGACGACGTCGTAGCTGTGGACGGCCAGGCGCTCCAGCGCCGCGTCGCCGTCGGTGACGATGTCGCAGGCCATCGCCTCCAGCCGCAGTCCGGCCTGGACCGCCTCCGCGAGGTAGATCTCGTCCTCCACCACCAGGACCCGCACGTGCCGTTCTCCCTCGCTCCGCTGTTCGTACCCATTGGACCCGATGGGGCCTATCGAAAACGTATCGGCCTGCGCAGACGTCCTCGCAACACCGACTTTCCTCCAATGGTCCGGCAACGGACGAGCACCACCGGGAGGCAGGAAATGGACACGACGGACACCCCGACGGAGACGGGGACCAGCACGGCCACGGGCACGGAGACGAGGACGGGGACGGCCACGGGGACGACCGCGCGGAGCGGACGGCAGCGGCGGCTGGCCGCGGGCGCCGCCGCGACGGCGGTGCTGGCCCTGGCCGGGGCGTGCGCCGCCGACCCGCCGGGCACCGAGGCCGTCCTGCGCACCCTGGCGGCCACCGTCACCGCCCAGCCCGTCACCGCCCCGCCCGTCACGACGGAGGCGGAGGCGGACGGGGAGATACCCGACGGCCGGACGCTGACCCCCTCCGACACCGGCTCCCCCGCCGTGGGCAACCTGGACGGTCCGCTGCGCGAGGCCCTGCAGCAGGCGGCCGTCGACGCGCGGGCCAAGGGCATCGAGATGACCGTCACCTCCGGCTGGCGCAGCAAGGCCTACCAGCAGCGGCTGCTGGACCGGGGGGTGGTCACGTACGGGAGCCTGGAGCAGGCCCGGAAGTTCGTCAACACGCCGGAGAAGTCCGCGCACGTCAGCGGCAAGGCGGTGGACGTCGGCCCGACCAGCGCCGACTACTGGCTGATCCAGAACGGCGCCCGGTACGGGCTGTGCCAGGTGTACGCCAACGAGATCTGGCACTTCGAACTGCTCACGACGCCGGGCGGGACCTGCCCGGCGCCGCTGCCGGACGCCGCAGGGTGAGGGGGCGCGCCATGACCGCTCCCGCCGGTTCCGACACGCCCGCCGAGGCACCCGACGGGGCCGCCCGGCCGTCCCGGCGACGGTCCGCACCCGGGTGGTGGGCCGTACGCCGGTGGCTGGCCGCACCCCGGTGGCCGATCGTCCGAGGGCGACGGGCCG
>NZ_LFVW01000667.1:0-6169 GCF_001182915.1 Kitasatospora sp. MY 5-36 | reverse complement strand
CGCCGACCGGGCGGCGGTGGCCGCCGGGCTGGGCGGGCTGGCCGGGGCCGCGGTGACCGACCGGGCCGGGTTCGTCGCCCAGTCCGACAAGGCGATGGAGGTCAACGGCTGGGCCAACACCGTGATGGCCGCCGTGCTCGGCGGGTTCGCCGCCGTCAGCGCCGCCAACACCCTGGTGATGACGGTGCTGGACCGGCGCCGCGAGGTCGCGCTGCTGCGGCTGGCCGGCACCACCCGGCGCCAGGTGCGCGGCATGATGCGCTGGGAGGCGCTGCTGGTGGCCTCGACCGGGCTGGCGGTCGGCGCGGTGATCGCCGCGGTCACCCTGGTGCCGGTCGCCCGGGGCGTGGCCAACTCCGCCCCGTACGTCCCGCCGATGCTGGCCCTGCCGCTGGCCGCCGGAGCCGTGCTGCTCTGCCTCGCGGCGACCGGGGTGCCGGTCCGGGCGCTGCTGCGGACCCGGCCGGCGGGGCTGGGCGCGGCGCGCCAGTAGCGGGCCCGCGGGAGGCGAGGAAGGGGGTGCTCTTGAGGACGACTCAAGGGCACCCCCTTCCTTCGGGTGAGAACGACGGCCCCGAGCGGGCGGTCATGGGGACCACATGACGGTCCGATGACCTTTTCAAGAGCTGATCGTGACGTCGCATCAGTTACGCTCGCGCCCGCCCCGCCAGACCGTCGACGCAGAGAGTAGCCCGACCATGAGCAGTCCTCCTGCCGCCCCCGCGCCCCGCTGGCCGCTGATCCTGCTGCGTACCTCCACCACCCTGCTCGCCCTGCTGGCACTGCTCCAGGTCATGCTGGCCGGCAGCTTCCTGAACGGCACCTACGACTCCCTGAAGGACCACGAGGGCAACGCGATGATGCTGGCCACCGTGGTGGTGCTCCAGCTCGCGGTGGCCGTCGCCGTCCGGTGGCCCGGCCGGGGCCCGCTCTGGCCGCTGTGGACCACCGCCCTGCTCACCGTCGCCGTCATCGGCCAGATCACCGCCGGCTACGCCCGGGCGCTCGGCGTGCACGTCACGCTCGGCGTGCTGCTGGTCAGCGGCGTGCTGTTCGGCCTGGTCGGCGCCTGGCGGCTGCCGCTGCCGGCCCGGGAGGCGCGGGTCGTCGGCGGTCCGGACGGCACCGGGCGGCTGCCGCGCCCCGGCGGACCGGTCGAGGTGGTCAAGTGAACCGGCGCCGGTTCCTGCGCGTCGGCGCCTCCGTGCTCGGCGCGGGCGCCCTGGTCTCCGTGGCCGGCCCCTCCGTTGCCCGGCTGCTCGCCGAGGGCCGCCCCGGGCAGCTGCTGAGCAGCGAACTCGACCTGCCGGAGGCCTTCCGGGCCGCGCTGCCGGTGCCGACCGTGCTGCAACCGGTGCGCACCGACGCGACCGCCGACCACTACGAGATCACCCAGCAGGTCGCCCGGCTGGAGATCCTGCCCGGGGTGCGGACCGAGGCCTGGACGTACGGCGGCGGCTTCCCCGGGCCGACCGTGGTCACCCGCTCCGGGCGGACGGCGGTGGTCAAGCACCGCAACGAGCTGCCGGTGCCCTCGGTGACCCACCTGCACGGCGGGCACACCCCGGCGGACAGCGACGGCTACCCGGTGGACCTGCTGCTGCCGGTGGGGTCCTCGCCGGACGCCGCCCAGCAGGCCGGCGGCATGGCCGGGATGGCGGGGATGGCCGGGATGTCCGGGACGGACCACGCCGCCGCCCGCACCGCCGTCGGCGAGCGCAGCTACACCTATCCGGGCAAGCAGCGCGCCGCCACCCTCTGGTACCACGACCACCGGATGGGCTTCACCGGCCCCGGCGTCTGGCGCGGACTGGCCGGCTTCCACCTCGTGCACGACGACGAGGAGGACGCGCTGCCGCTGCCGCGCGGCGAGCGGGACCTGCCGCTGATGATCACCGACCGCTCCTTCGCCGCCGACGGCTCCTTCCGCTACCCCGCCGTCGACCCGCAGCTCGCCGAGCCGGGCGTCACCGACGCCTACGCCAACGGCGTGCTCGGCGACGTCATCCTGGTCAACGGCGCGCCCTGGCCCCGGCTGGACGTCGACCGGGTCCGCTACCGGCTGCGGCTGCTCAACGCCTCCAACGCCCGGCTCTACCGGCTCGAACTCGACCCGCAGCCGCCCGGCGGCGACGCCCTGGTCCAGATCGGCTCCGACGGCGGCCTGCTCGCCGCCCCGGTCCGGCACGACGGCATCGAGATCGCGCCCGCCGAACGCTTCGACGTCGTGGTCGACTTCTCCCGCTACCAGCCCGGCACCCAGGTCCGGCTGGTCAACCGCTTCGGCAGCGGCCGGACGGCCGAGGTGATGCGCTTCGACGTCACCGCGAAGCAGCCGGCCGACGACGCGACGGTGCCCGACCGGCTCGCCGCCGTCGAGGCCCTGGACGCCTCCGCCGCCGTCGCCACCCGCGACTTCACCTTCCGGCGCAGCCGCGGCGACGGCTGGACCATCAACGGCCGCCCGTACAAGCCGGGGGAGTCCATCGCCACGCCCGCCCTCGGCGCGGTCGAGCTCTGGCGCTTCTCCACCGACCTGCACCACCCGGTGCACGTCCACCTCGACCACTTCCAGGTGATCGGCCGCAACGGCGCCGACCCGGGCCCGTACGACGCGGGATGGAAGGACACCGTGGACCTGCGCCCGGCCGAGGCGGTGGAGGTGCTGGTGCGCTTCACCGACTACGCGGGGGCGTACATGCTGCACTGCCACAACCTGGAGCACGAGGACATGGCGATGATGGCGGACTTCACGGTGCGCTGAGCCGCCGGGGTTCACCCGGACGGCCGACCGCCGGAGGGCGCGCGCTGCGCCCTCCGGCACCCGTGTCCTAGCCTCGCGGGGAGGAGGGGACCCGCCGACGCCCGGAGCCGCGCCATGACCACCCCCGCCGAACGCCGCCGGCACGGCCGGGCCGCCCGGGAGCGGGTCTCCCGCTCCGCCCACGGCCGGTGGATCCCCGCCGCCGACCGGCCCGACCCGCTCGGCGTGCTGGAACGGCAGGGCGCGGACCGGGTCGCCCGGCTGCTGCCGATCCGCCACGGGCGGATGGCGGAGAGCCCGTTCGCCTACCTGCGCGGCGCCGCCGCCGTCCTGGCCGCCGACCTCGGCGCCCTCCCCGACACCGGGCTCACCGTCCAACTCTGCGGCGACGCCCACTTGTTGAACTTCGGCCTGTACGCCTCGCCGGAGCGCGCGCTGCTCTTCGACGTCAACGACTTCGACGAGACCTTCCCCGGCCCCTTCGAGTGGGACGTCAAACGGCTCGCCGCCAGCGTCGCCGTCGCCGCCCGCGACAACGGCCAGGACGATCGGCGGGCGCGCCGGGCCGCGCTCGCCGCCGCCCAGGGGTACGCGACCGCGATGCGGCGGCTGGCGGGCCGGGGCGAACTCGACGTCTGGTACGCCCGGGTGGACACCGCGCAGCTGCTGCCGCTGCTCGCCAAGCCCCGGCAGCGCAGGCGGGCCGAGGCCGAGTTCGCGCGCGCCCGGCGCCGCACCAGCCTCCAGGCCTTCGGCAAGCTCACCGAGGAACGCGACGGACGGCGCCGGATCATCAGCGCGCCGCCGCTGATCGAACCGCTGAGGAAGACCGAACTGCGCGGCGTCGGCAAGGTGTTCAGCGACTACCGGGCCACCCTCGCGGAGGACCGCCGGGTGCTGCTGGACCGCTACCGGTTCGTCGAGGCGGCCACCAAGGTGGTCGGCGTGGGCAGCGTCGGCACCCGTTGCTACATCGTGCTGCTGGAGGGCGGGAACGGGCACGACCCGCTGTTCCTCCAGCTCAAGGAGGCCGGCCGGTCGGTGCTGGAGGACCACCTGCCGCCGCTGCGGGCGGACGCCGAGGTGCTCGCCCACCACGGCGGCCGCCGGGTCGTCACCGGCCAGCACCTGATGCAGGCCGCCAGCGACATCTTCCTCGGCTGGACCACCGGCCCCGCCGGGCGCCACTTCTACGGCCGCCAACTGCGCGACATGAAGGGCTCGGCGGACATCGCCGACTTCCGGCCCTCCGGCCTGCGCGCCTATGCCGACCTCTGCGGCCGCACCCTCGCCCGCGCCCACGCCCGCACCGGCGACCGCCTCGCCATCGCCGGCTACCTCGGCAGCGCCGACACCTTCGCCGAGGCGGTCGCCGACTTCGCGCTGCGCTACGCCGACCGGACGGCGGCCGACCACGGCGAGCTGGTCGCGGCGATCGCCGACGGGCGGGTGGCGGCGACCCCGGGGGTGTGAACCGTGGCCGGGGGAGGGCGAGTTCGGCGCGGCCTTCGGCGCCGGTGGGGTCAGCGGGGCCGCAGGCCGTCCAGGACCAGCCCGAAGAGGTGGTCGCGGCGCTCGGCGAGGGTAGGCCCCTGGTCGGCGGTCCAGCTCAGGGCGTTGACGAGGACGAAGACGTCGAGCGCCGTGACGTCCGGGCGGATCAGTCCCTCCCGCTGGGCGGCGGCGAGCAGCCGCCCGCCCGCCTGGCGCATCCGCAGGCAGCTCGCGTGCAGGGCGGACTCCGGGTCCTGCAGGGTGGCCATCAGGGTGGCGGGCAGGCCCCGGTAGGCGGCGGCGTCGAGGAACTCGTGGAGCCAGGTGGTCAGGGCGGGGCCGGCCGGTTCGGCGGCGGCGAGGGTGTCGGCGCGGGCGGTGAGGAGTTCGAAGCGGCGGCCGAGCAGGGCCGCCAGCAGGTCCTCGCGGGTGGGGAAGTGCCGGTAGAGCGTGCCGAGGCCGACCCCGGCGCGGCGGGCGACGTCCCGCAGGGAGGCCTGGGTGCCCTCGTCGGCCATCAGGGCGGCCGCTTCGGCCAGGATTCGGTCGCGGTTGCGCTGGGCGTCGGCGCGGGGCGCCGTCTGCGGTTCAAGGGGCATGGGATTCCTCGCCGTTGACAACTGGAGCACTGCTCCGGTTAGCTTTCCGGAGCGGCGCTCCGGATTCTAGTCGGAGCCCGTCCGTCCTGCGTCGGGGGAGAACACATGGCCACGGAGAACACGATGAAAGCCGTCCGGCTGCACGCCTACGGCGGGCCCGAGGTGCTGCGGTACGAGGAGGTGCCGAGGCCCGTCCCGGGGCCCGGAGAAGTGCTGGTCCGCGTCCACGCGGCGGGCGTCAACCCGCCCGACTGGTACGTCCGGAGCGGCTTCACCACCATCCCGGCCGAACGGCGGCCCGACTGGCCGCTGCCGCTGACCCTCGGCACCGACGTCTCCGGCGTGGTCGCGGAACTCGGCGGCCCCGACACCGGCTGGAACGTCGGCGACGAGGTCTTCGGACTCCTCGGCTTCCCCGGCCGCCCGTCCGGCTACGCCGAGTACGTCGTCGCGTCGGCCGCCGACCTGGCGCGCAAGCCGGCCGCCCTCGGGCACGTCGAGGCCGCCGCCGTCCCGATGGCCGGGCTGACCGCCTTCCAGTTCCTGTACAAGCGCCTCGGCTACGCCGGGGGCGGATCGGCCGTGGTGGTCGGCGCGGCCGGCGGGATCGGACACCTCGCGGTCCAACTCCTGCGCCTGGCCGGGGCGGAGGAGGTCGTCGCGGTCGCCTCCGGGCGGCACGAGGAGTTCCTGCACGGCCTCGGCGCCGACCGCTTCGTGGACTACACCCGCACCCCGGCCGCCGAGGCCGTCCAGGGCGCCGACCTGCTGGTCGACACCGTCGGCGGCCCCGAGGCCCACCGCCTGCTGGGCGCCCTGCGGCGCGGGGGTCGACTGGTGTCCTGCTTCCTCGGCGACTACCGGCCCGAGCGGGCCGCGGAACTCGGGGTGGCCCTGAACGAGGGCCTGTGGCAGGTCCGTTCCAGCGGCGGCGACCTCGCCGAACTCGCCCTTCTGCTGGCGGACGGCCGGGTCCGGGTGGCCGTGGACGGCGTCTACCCGTTGCGGGAGGCCGTCGCCGCGCACCGCCGGGCGGAGCGGGGGCACATCCAGGGCAAGATCGTGCTGCGGGTGGTCGGGTAGCGGGGGAGGGGGCGTGCCGGGGCCGTACGGGGGTCGGTCCCGGCAGGCAGTCACCCTGCGTCGGGCTGCGGCGCGGGTCGTCGCGGGTGGGGGAGCCGGCTGTCAGGGCCGGTCCCCGGCGGGGCATCACCGGGCCACCGGCCGCCGTGGGCGGCGGAGTTGCACCGTCGGGGCCGGTCTCCTGGGTGCCGGGCCCGGCCCCGCCGCCCGGGCGATCGACAGGCGCCGG
>NZ_LFVW01000666.1:0-4359 GCF_001182915.1 Kitasatospora sp. MY 5-36 | reverse complement strand
CGGGGGTGCCGATCGGCGCCGAGGAGCACGAGGCCGCGGCCGCGCCCGCGGGCTTCGAGCTGGGCACCGACGGCCCCAGCGTGGTGCTGGCCGGCCTGGACGGCTCCGACTCCTCCTGGCGCGCCACCGCCTACGCCGCCGGACTGGCCCGCCGGCAGGGCGCCGTCCTCGCGGTGGCGTACGTCCAGCCGATCCTCGGCGCCGCGACCGCCCTGGCCGGGGCCGCGGTGGAGGAGACCACCCAGGAGATCGCCGAGGAGCTGCTGGCCGCCCTGCGCGAGGCCGAGCACCGGGTGCGCGAGGTGTGGAAGGTGGAGTGGCGCTTCCTGACCATGCGCGGCGACCCGTACACCGGCCTCGCCAAGCTCGCGGACGAGCTGCGCGCCGACGCCGTGGTGGTCGGCGTCTCCGAGCAGGCCGGGCACAAGGTGATCGGTTCGGTGGCGGTCCGGCTGGTCAAGGCGGGCCGCTGGCCGGTCACCGTCGTCCCATAGGCGTGTGCCCCCAGCCTGAGGCGGGTGCCCTGAGCTGCGTGCCCCGGGCCTGAGGTACGTGCCCGGCCCGGGGCCGGGTAGCCGCCCGAAGGGGGCCGGAGCGGCGGCCGGTAGGGTGCGTGACCATGACGGACACGCGGGGCACGCACCCCTCCGAGCCCGCCCACCCGACCGGCAGTGACCTGCACCTCGACCTCCCCGCCACCGGGGGCCGGCGTGCCGCGCTGATGACGGCCCTGCGCGAGGCGATCCGCAGCGGCAGACTGGCCCCCGGCACCCGGCTGCCGCCCTACCGCGCCCTCGCCACCGACCTCGGCCTGGCCCGCAACACCGCCGCCGAGGCCTACGCCGAACTCGTCGCCGAGGGCTGGCTCACCGCCCGGCAGGGCTCCGGCACCACCGTCGCCGAACGCGCCGAACCCGTCCCGAGCGGCCGGGCCCGTCGGCCCTCCCGCCGCCCCGGCCCCACCCACGACCTGCGCCAGGGCCAGCCCGACGCCTCCTCCTTCCCGCGCACCGCCTGGCTCGCCGCCGCCCGCCGGGCCCTCACCGCCGCCCCCAACGAGGCCTTCGGCCCCGGCGACCCCCAGGGCCGGCGCGAACTGCGCACCGTCCTCGCCGACTACCTCGCCCGCGCCCGGGGCGTGCGCACCGACCCCGACCGGATCGTGGTCTGCTCGGGCTTCGCCCACGCGCTGCGGCTGCTCTTCGACGGCGCCGCGCCCGTCCTGCCGCCCGCCGAGCACGGCCCGCTGGCCGTCGAGGCGTACGGGCTGGGCTTCCACCGCGGGCTGCTGGCCGCCGCCGGCGTCACCACCGTTCCGCTGCCGATCGACGAACGGGGCGCCCGGACCGGCGAGTTGGCGAACCACCCGGACGTCCGGACGGCGCTGCTCACCCCCGCTCACCAGTTCCCCACCGGCGGCCCACTGCACCCTGGGCGCCGCGCCGCCGTGGTGGACTGGGCGCGCGGGCGCGGCGGGCTGGTCCTGGAGGACGACTACGACGGGGAGTTCCGCTACGACCGCCAGCCGGTCGGCGCCCTCCAGGGGCTCGACCCCGAACGGGTGGTCTACCTCGGCAGCGCCAGCAAGAGCCTCACCCCCGCGCTGCGGCTCGGCTGGATGGTGCTGCCCGACCACCTGGTGGACCGGGTGCTCGCCGCCAAGGGCGAGCGCGAGGGCTGGGCCAGCGCCCTCGACCAGCTGACCCTCGCCGAGTTCGTCGACTCCGGCGGCTACGACCGGCACGTGCGCCGGATGCGCCGCCGCTACCGCGAGCGCCGGGACGAGCTGGTGGCCGCCCTCGCGGCCCGCGCCCCGCACGTCGAGGTGTCCGGCATCGCGGCCGGCCTGCACGCGGTGCTGCGCCTGGAGCCGGGCACCGAGCGCTCGGTGCTCAAGGCCGCCGCCTACCGGGGCCTGGCCGTCGAGGGGCTCGCGGACTACCGGCACCCGGCGGTCGGGGAGGAGGCGATGCCCGCCGTCGACGGCCTGGTGGTCGGCTACGCCACGCCGCCGGACCACGCCTACCCGGCGGCGCTCGGCGCGCTCTGCGACATCCTGCCGCCGTGCGGGTGAGGGCCGCCCCCGGGAGCAGCGGCGAAGGATAGGCCCCCGGGTGCACCCGTGGGGGCGGAACGAGAGCGGCCGGTGCGCGGTGTCCGCTCGCCGCTCCTGCGTCGGTACGGACCCGGGCCGAGGAGCACAACCCCGGCGGAGGCGGGGCCTACGCTCCTTGGTCATGCGCAGAACACATCCGCGTCGCGCCGCGCTCGCCGCGTGTCCGGCCCTCGTCGTCGGTCTGCTCCTCTCCGCCGCCCCTGCCGCCCGGGCCGACGGACAACTGCCCCTCACGGCCGTCTCCGACAAGCAGACGACGGTCCGGGGGAGCGAGTTCACCGTCACCCTGACGCTCACCAACCCGTACGACACCCCGATCCAGTTCGTCTACCAGAGCGTCCAGGAGACCTACGCCACGAGTCTGGAGACCGGGCTGAAGTTCACCGCGACCGCCTGCGGCACCCAGACCAACGGGTGCAGTGACAACGTCCACGGCGGCATCGCCCGCTACAACGTCCCACTCGCCCCCGGTGCCAGCAGCGCCTTCACGGTGACGTACGCCGTCGCCCCTGATTCGGCCTGCGGTCCCGGCACCCGGATCGACCTCTACTCCTACCTGTACTACGAGTACAAGGGCGGTGAGGCCAACAACTCGGGCATCGTCGGCGTCCCCGGCACCCAGGTCGCCTGCGCCTGACCCGCCCGCCTCGACCGGCCTTCCTCACCGGCCTGGTCACCCGCCTGGTCCGCCTGACCCGAATGACCCGCCTGACCCGAATGGTCCGACCGGCCCACCGGTGTCATCGGCGGAGCACCACAGGCGCGCACCGTCCTCTCCGGCGCAGACGCCCACCGCACACCCCCCGTTCACCCGTCAGGTGCCGGCCTCCCCCGTGCCGGCACCTGACGGGCCGTTCGCGTTTCCCGTGGTCGGCCGCGGGGAGCGGCGGTCGGAGCCCGGCGGCGCGCGGGTGTCCGAACCGCCGGGACGGTGCGTCGGGTTGACGCCGGACGGTGGTCTCCGGGCCGTCCGGCCGGGCCCCGACCGGGGTGGAAAGGCCGTTGGCCGCAGGGGGATCGCCGGGGCGAACGGATGTTCCCGGAGTTTGCGGGGAGATGGGGGCGGACCGGGCAAGATTCACCCTATCGGGGGGTAGTGAGCCTTCGTTCGGGCTCCGTCGGGTCCTGATGATCTAGGGTTCCGGGTGGGCCGCCGGGAGACGGTGGTCGCCTTCTCGCGTAAATCGCCAACGCCCCCACCGATAAACGGATCTGATGATCCGTCATGGCATGCGTCAGGGCGGGCCGCTGTGCCCCTGGACGTGTGACCCGATCACAGGAATGGAGAGCCCTGCCGATGACCGTGGACACGAGCCCGGAGGCAGTGCAGGCCAAGCAGCAGAGCCTTGCGACGGCTGCTGCCCGGAACCTTGCCACCACGACCAAGTCCGCACCGCAGATGCAGGAGATCACCTCCCGCTGGCTGCTCAAGGTGCTCCCCTGGGTCCAGGCGGCCGGTGGCGCCTACCGCGTCAACCGTCGGCTCACCTACGCCGTGGGCAACGGGGTGGTGGAGTTCATCAAGACCGGCTCCCAGGTCCGGGTGATCCCGGCCGAGCTGGGCGAGCTGGCCCTGCTGCGCGGCTACGAGGACGAGGACGTCCTCACCGCCCTGGCCGACCGCTGCCAGCAGCGGGACTTCGGCCCCGGCGAGGTGCTCACCACCCAGGGCGAGGCCGCCGACAAGATCTTCCTGATCGCGCACGGCAAGATCAACAAGATCGGCACCGGCAAGTACGGCGACGACACCGTGGTCGGCGTGGCCGGCGACGGCGACCGCTTCGGTGACGACGCGCTGCTGAACCCGGACGCCGTCTGGGAGTTCACGGCCAAGACCGCCACCTCCGGTGTCGCCCTGACGCTGACCCGGGCGGACTTCGCCGCCATCCGGGACAACGCGCCCAGCCTCCAGGAGCACCTCCAGGGCTTCCTGGCCCTGCCGCTCCAGGCGCAGAACGAGCGCGGCGAGGCCGAGATCGCCATGTCGGCCGGCCACCACGGCGAGTACGAGCTGCCCGGCGCCTTCGTGGACTACGAGCTCAAGCCGCGCGAGTACGAGCTGAGCGTCGCGCAGACCGTCCTGAAGGTCCACACCCGCGTCGCGGACCTGTACAACCAGCCGATGAACCAGACCGAGCACCAGCTGCGGCTGACGATCGAGGCCCTGCGCGAGCGCCAGGAGCACGAGATCGTCAACAACCCGGAGTTCGGCCTGCTCAACAACGCCGACTTCGACCAGCGCA
>NZ_LFVW01000665.1:0-1822 GCF_001182915.1 Kitasatospora sp. MY 5-36 | reverse complement strand
TCCAGACCCACTCCGGCCCGCCCACCCCGGACGACCTGGACGAGCTGCTCAACCGCCGCCGCGACCCCGACTACCTGCTCGCCCACCCGCGGACCATCGCCGCGATCGGCCGGGAGTTCAACGCCCGCGGGCTGTACCCCACCCACGTCGACCTCGGCGGGCAGCAGGTGCCGGCCTGGCGCGGGGTGCCGATCCTGCCGTGCAACAAGATCCCGATCACCAAGGAGAACACCAGCTCGATCCTGGTGATCCGTACCGGTGAGGACAACCAGGGCGTCATCGGCCTGCACCAGACCGGCCTCCCGGACGAGTACCAGCCCTCGCTGTCGGTCCGCTTCATGGGCATCGACGAGAAGGCGATCATCTCGTACCTGGTCAGCGCCTACTACTCGGCCGCCATCCTGGTGCCGGACGCGGTCGGCGTGCTGGAGAACGTGGAGATCGCCCACCGCCGCAGCTGAGCGCGCAGAACGGTGAGCGCGGGCCGTTACCGATCGGCTCGATGATCGTTTGACCTGATGACGGACGGCCCGCCCCCTGAAGGCGGGCCGTCCGCCTGACCGTGTCTGATCACTTCTGGTCGTACCCGATGGAACTTCCGTCGGGAACGCGACCGTACTCGACCTTTCCGCCCGTTCCGTCCGTCCTGCCCGTTCCTTCGCGGCCGGTCGGCCCGAGCCCGTTCCGTCCTCCCCGGACGATCCGAGAGGTGTGTGGAGCCCATGCCCCAGCGTCGGCAGATCTGCCGGATACCGTCCGGCGTCGCTGGGGGTGCGGCCCCCGGGCGGCGGGTGCGGCTGATCGGCGCGGCGGCCGGCGTGGTCGCGATCTGCGCGCTGGTCGGCGGTGCGACCGCGTCCGGCGCCGGGCATCCCGGGGGGTACCCGCACGGCCCGGTGGTGGACATCTGTGTGTGCGACGAGACCGACCTCTCGATGTCGGTGCGGCCGGGCGGACAGGTGACCGTCGGCGTGGACGTGGACGTGGACGTCCAGGTCGGCGTCGGCGCCGCGCCGGGCGTCGGTCCGGGGCACCACGGGCCCAAGCCCCCGCACGGGCACCACCCCTGCCGCACACCCAAGCCCGCCCCGAAGCCCACCGCGCCGCACTTCCCCCCGCCCCAGTTCCCCTCGGCGCACTTTCCGGCGCCGTCCGTCTCGGCGCCGTCCTTGTCCTCGCCGCCCTTCTCCTCGCCCTCGCGTCCGGCGGGGCTGCGGAGCGAGCCCGGACGGCCGGTCGAGGGGCAGGGTGGCCCCGGGCAGCTCGGGCCGGGCCACGACGACGGCGATGACGACGAGTACGACGACGGGTACGGCGACGACGAGTACGGCGACCACGGCTGGCACCACCATCACCACCATCACCACCACCCGTGCCCGAGCCCGAGCCCGAGTCCGAAGCCCACACCGAGCCCGACGTCGACCCTCACCCACACGCCCAGCCCGACGCCCACTCCGACGCCGACTCGGACCCCGACCCGCACCCCCACACCGACCGCCACGCCGTCGCCGACTCCCACGCCGTCACCGACTCCGAGCCCCATGCCGAGTCCGAGCGCGACTCCGAGCCCCACGCCGAGCGCGAGCCCGAGTCCGAGTCCGAGCGCGAGTCCGAGTCCGAGCCCTACCGCCACGTCGTCGCCGACCTCACCGTCCCCCAGCCCGACGCCGTCCCCCAGCCCGTCGCCCGCGTCGCCCGCACCTTCGGCGTCCCCGGCTCCTTCGGTCCCGCCCTCCGTGTCGCCGTCGGCACCCGTACCGGGGCCCTCCCCGGCCGCGCCGGCGACCCCGGCCCCGTCGGCGCCCGCCCCCGCACAGGCCCC
>NZ_LFVW01000664.1:0-3690 GCF_001182915.1 Kitasatospora sp. MY 5-36 | reverse complement strand
CGTCCTCGCCCTGGCCGACCCCGGGGTGCGCGCCGACCTGGCCCGCCGCCCGGCCGGCCCGCTCGGCGCCGGCCACCGCCCGCTGCCCGACAGCCCCGCCTACGCCATCTTCACCTCCGGCTCCACCGGCCGCCCCAAGGGCGTCGTGGTGCCGCACGCCAACGTGGTCCGGCTGTTCGAGCAGACCCGCGAGCTGTTCGACTTCGGCGCCGAGGACGTCTGGACGCTCTTCCACTCCTACACCTTCGACTTCTCGGTCTGGGAGCTGTGGGGCCCGCTGCTGCACGGCGGCCGGCTCGTCGTGGTGCCCGAGGACACCGCCCGCTCCCCGGAGGACTTCCTGCGGCTGCTCGCCGAGGAGCGGGTCACCGTCCTCAACCAGACCCCGTCCGCGTTCCACCAGCTGGCCCGCGCCGACGCCGAACTCCCGGACATATCAGCCCGGTTGGCGCTGCGCACGGTGGTCTTCGGCGGCGAGGCGCTGGACGTCACCCGGCTCGCCGACTGGTACCGGCGCCACCCCGAGGACGCGCCGCGCCTGGTGAACATGTACGGCATCACCGAGACCACCGTGCACGTCACCCACACCGCGCTGGACCCGGCGACCGCCACCGCCGGCGGCCCCGGCCCGATCGGCACCGGCATCGCCGACCTGCGGCTGTACGTGCTCGACGGCGACCTCGCCCCGGTGCCCCCGGGCGCCGTCGGCGAACTGTACGTGGCGGGCGAGGGGCTGGCCCGCGGCTACCTCAACCGGCCCGGCCTCACCGCCGGCCGCTTCCTCGCCGACCCCTTCGGCGCCCCCGGCACCCGGATGTACCGCACCGGCGACCGGGCCCGCTGGCAGGCCGACGGCACCCTGCGCTACCTGGGCCGCGCCGACCAGCAGGTCAAGATCCGCGGCTACCGGATCGAACCCGGCGAGATCGAGGCCGCCCTCCAGACCCACCCGGGCGTCGCCCTGGCCACCGTCGGCGTCCACGAGGACGCCACCGGCACCCGCCGGCTGGTCGCCCACCTCGTCGGGGAGGACCCGGCCCGGCCGCCCGGCGCCGCCGAGCTGCGCGCCCACCTGGAACGCCTGCTGCCCGCCTACCTGGTGCCCGCCGCCTACGTCCCGCTGGCCGCCCTGCCGCTCACCCCCAACGGCAAGCTGGACCGGCGCGCCCTGCCGGTGCCCGGCCCGGACGGCTTCGCCGCCGGCCGCGAGCGCACCGCGCCCCGCACCCCCGCCGAGCGGCTGGTCGCCGAGGCCTGGGCGGAGGTCCTGGACACCGGCGCGGTCGGCGCCGAGGACGACTTCTTCGCCCTCGGCGGGGACTCCATCCTCGCCGTACGGGTCACCGCCCGGCTGCGCGCCGCCTTCGGCGCCGCCGACCTCTCGCCCCGGGTGCTGTTCACCCACCCCGTGCTCGCCGACCTGGCCGAGGCGCTCGGCGCCCCGCGCCCCGGCGCCGCACCGGCCGTCATCCCCGCCGCCGACCCGGCGGCCGAGGCGCCGCTCTCCTACGCCCAGCAGCGGCTCTGGTTCCTCGACCGCTTCGAGCCCGGCAGCACCGAGTACACCTCGCTGTCCGTGCTGCGGCTGCGCGGCGCCCTCGACCGGGCCGCCCTGGGCGCCGCCCTGGACGCCCTGGTCGAGCGGCACGAGGCGCTGCGCACCACGTACGCCGAACGGGACGGCCGGGCCCGGCAGGTGGTGCGCCCGCCGCACCCCGTCGAGCTGCCCTGCGCGGACGTCCCGGCGGCGGAGCTGGACGCCCACCTGGAGCGGATCGCCACCGCCCCCTTCGACCTCGCCGAAGGCCCCGTGCTCCGCGCCCACCTGGCCCGGACGGCCGCCGAGGAGCACGTCCTCGCCCTGGCGGTGCACCACATCGCCACCGACGGCTGGTCGATGGGCGTACTCGGCCGCGACCTCGGCGAGCTGTACGCCGCCGCCCTCGAACGGCGGAGCCCGCGGCTGCCCGCGCTGCCCGTCCGGTACACCGACTACGCGGCCTGGCAGCGCACCCGCACCGCCGCCGCCGAGGCCGACCTCGACCACTGGCGCCGGGCCCTGGACGGCCTGGCCCCGCTGGAACTGCCCACCGACCGGCCGCGCCCCGCGGTGCGCACCCGGGAGGGCGCGCTGACGACCTTCACGCTGCCCGCCGAGCTGACCGCCCGGCTGCGCGAGCGCGGCCGCGAGGCCGACGGCACCCTCTACACCGTCCTGCTGGCCGCCTGCCAGGTGCTGCTGGCCCGCTGGTCCGGGCAGCGCGACGTCGCCGTCGGCACCGTCACCTCCGGCCGCGAGCAAGGCGAACTCCACGACGTGGTCGGCATGTTCGTCAACACCCTGGTGCTGCGCGGCGACATCCGCCCCGAACTGACCTTCCACGAGCTGCTGACCGCCGCCCAGCACACCGTGCTGGACGCCCTGGCCCACCAGGAGGTGCCCTTCGAACGGCTGGTGGACGCCCTCCAGCCGGAGCGCGACACCAGCCGCACCCCGCTGTTCCAGGTGATGGTGGCACTGCACAACCTCGGCGCCGAGACGCCCCCGCTGCCCGGCCTGACGGTCGAACCCGTCACCCCGCCGGTCCGCAGCGCCGCCTTCGACCTCTCCTTCGACTTCGCCGAGCACGACGGCGGCCTGACCGGCTACCTGGAGTACAGCACCGGGCTGTTCGACGCGCGGACCGCCGAGCAGCTGGCCCACCGGCTGACCACCCTGCTGGCGGCCGTTGCCGAGGCGCCCGGGACGGCCGTCGGCGAGCTGCCGCTGATGAGCGGGGACGAGCGGCGGCAGGTGCTGCGCCAGGGCCGGGGCGAGCCGCTGCCCGGGCCGGACACCACCTTCACCGCCCTGTTCGAGGAGCAGGCCGCCCGCACCCCGGACGCCACCGCGCTGGTCGCCCGGGACGCCACGCTGGACTACGCCGCCCTCAACGCCCGGGCCAACCGGCTGGCCCGCCACCTGGCGGCCCTCGGCGCCGGCCCGGAGCAGGTGGTCGCCGTCCGGCTGCCGCGCACCTCCGACCTGGTGGTGGCGCTGTTCGCGGTGCTCAAGGCCGGGGCCGTCCTCCAGTTCGTCGACCCGGACCTGCCCGAGGAGCGGGCCGCCCTGCTGCTGGCGGACACCGAGCCGCGCACGGTGCTGACCGAGCGGGTCCTGCGCGAGGTGCCCTGGGACGCCCTGCCCGGACACGACCTGACCGACGCCGAGCGGACCGCCCCGCTGCGGCCCGGGAACGCCGCCTACCTGATCCACACCTCCGGCTCCACCGGCCGCCCCAAGGGCGTGGTCGTCGAGCACCGCCAGCTGGTCAACCTCTGCCGCGACCACCGGGAGGGGATGCTCGTCCCGCACACCGCCGACGGCGCCCGGCTGAAGGTCGCCCTCAGCGCCTCCCTCTCCTTCGACACCAGCTGGGAGGGCCCGCTGCTGCTGGTCTCCGGCCAGGAGCTCCACCTGATCGACGAGGACGTCCGGCTGGACCCGCAGGCCTTCTGCGCCAGGATCGTCGAGCAGCGGCTCGACGTCGTCAACGTCACCCCCTCCTACCTGCGCGAACTCACCGCCGCCGGGCTGTTCGGCCCCGCCCCGCACCACCCCCGGCTGCTCCAGCTCGGCGGCGAGGCGATCCCCGCCGCCACCTGGCGGGAGCTGGCCGAGGTCCGGGCCCGACTCGGCGTCACCGTCTA
>NZ_LFVW01000663.1:0-2502 GCF_001182915.1 Kitasatospora sp. MY 5-36 | reverse complement strand
CCTGTACGGGCCCACCGAGTGCACCGTCGACGCCGCCTACGCCCGCTGCGCCGACCACCCCGGGCGCCCGGTGATCGGCCGGCCGGGCCGCGGCGTCACCGCCTACGTGCTGGACGGCGCGCTGCGCCCGGTGCCGCCCGGCATGCCGGGGGAGCTGTACCTGGCCGGTCGGCAGGTCGCCCGCGGCTACCTCGGCCGGCCCGGGCTCACCGCCGGCCGCTTCCTCGCCGACCCGTACGGCGCCCCCGGCACCCGGATGTACCGCACCGGCGACCTCGCCCGCTGGGACGCCGCCGGGCAGCTGGAGTTCCTCGGCCGGGCCGACGACCAGGTCAAGATCCGCGGCTTCCGGATCGAGCCCGGCGAGGTCGAGGCCGCCCTGCTGACCCACCCCGACCTCGCGGACTGCGCCGTCGCCGCCCGCGAACAGGGCGGCCGCACCCTGCTGGTCGGCTACCCGGTGCCGGCCGGCGACCGGGTGCCGCCCGCCGAGGAGCTGCGCGCCTGGCTGCGGCGCACCCTGCCCGACCACCTGGTGCCCACCGCCTTCGTCCCGCTCGCCCGCGTCCCGCGCACCACCAGCGGCAAGACCGACCGGCGCGCCCTGCCCGCCCCGCCCGCCCAGCCGGACCGCACCACCCCGTACGTCGCCCCGCGCCCCGGCACCGAGGAGCGGCTCGCCGCGATCTGGGCCGAGGTGCTGGGCGTGCGGCGGGTCGGCGCCCGGGACAACTTCTTCGCGCTCGGCGGCGACTCCATCCTCAGCATCCAGATCGTCTCCCGGGCCCGCGCCGCCGGACTCGCCCTCACCACCAAGGACGTCTTCCGCTACCAGAACGTCGCCGAACTCGCCCTCTGCGCCGGAGAGTCGACCGTACGGACGGAAGCGGAGGAGGCCGAGCCCGCCGAGGCCCCGCTCACCCCGATCCAGCACTGGTACCTCGACGGGCGCCGCCCCGGCGAGGCGCTGCGCTTCACCATGACCCAGCGGCTGGTGCTGGCCCCGGACACCGACCCGGCGGCGCTGCGGCAGGCCGTGCTCGCGCTGGTGGAGCACCACCCGGCGCTGCGCACCCGCTTCCGCCACGGCGAGGCCGGCTGGCACCAGGAGGTCCGGGAACAGGCACCGGACGGCGTCTTCACCCACCACCGGACCGTCCTGGAGACGGAGGTGCGCCGGGCCGCCGAGGAGGCCCAGCGCTCCCTCGACCCGCTCCAGGGCCGGATGCTGCGCGCCCTGTACTTCGACGGCGGCGCCGGCCGGCCCGGCCAGCTCGTGCTGACGATCCACCACCTGGCCGTGGACGGCGTCTCCTGGCGCATCCTGCTGGCCGACCTCGAAGCCGCCCACCACGCCGCCCGCACGGGCGCGCCCGTCCGGCTGCCGGAGCCGGGCACCTCCTACACCCGGTGGGCCGCCCGGCTGGAGCGGCACACCCGCTCCGGCGCTCTGGACGGCGACACCGCGTACTGGGCCCGCACCGGCGAGGCCCCGGCCGGACTGCCCGCCGGGCGCCCGGGCGCCAACACCCACGGCAGTGCCGCCACCGTCACCGTGACGCTGGACGAGGCGACCACCGGGGCGCTGCTGCGCCGCGTCCCGGAGGTCTACCGCACCCAGGTCAACGACGTCCTGCTCAGCGCCCTCGGCCGCACGCTGGCCCGCTGGTGCGGCCGGGACACGGTGCTGATCGGGGTGGAGGGCCACGGCCGCGAGGACCTCTTCCCCGACCAGGACCTCTCCCGGACGGTCGGCTGGTTCACCGCCGAGTTCCCGCTCGCCCTGCGCGTCGACCCCGAGGCCGGCTGGCACCACACCCTGCGCTCGGTCAAGGAGCAGCTGCGCGCCGTCCCGCTGCGCGGACTCAGCCACGGCGCGCTGCGCCACCTGCTCCCGTCCGCCCTCCCGCAAGGCGCGGCCGCGCCGCAGGTCGGCTTCAACTACCACGGCCAGTGGGACACCCGCACCGGCGCCGACGGGCTGCTGCGCGGCTCGCTGCCCCCGGCCGGGCGCGACACCGACCCCGACGAGCCCCGCCCCTACCTGCTCGACGTCATCGGGGCCGTCCAGGACGGCCGGCTCGAACTGGGCTGGACCTACCCGGCGGAGGTCTACGAGGAGGCCACTGTCCGCGCCCTCGCCGAGCAGACCCTCCAGGCGCTGCGCGAGCTGGCCGAGCACTGCGCGGGCCCCGGCGCCGGCGGCCGCACCCCGTCCGACTTCCCACTGGCCGGCCTCGACCAGGAACGGCTGGACGGCCTGGTCGGCGACGGCCGCGAGGTCGCGGACGTGCTGCCGCTGACCCCGCTGCAGTCCGGCATGCTCTTCCACGGCCTGGTCGACGAGGACGGCGCCTACGTGGACCGGATCGCCGTCCGGCTGGCCGGCGTCGGCGACCCGGCGGCCTTCGCCGCCGCCTGGCAGCAGGTCGCCGACCGCACCCCGGCGCTGCGCACCGCCGTGCACTGGCGCGGCCTGCCGCACCCCGTCCAGCTGGTCGC
>NZ_LFVW01000662.1:0-6215 GCF_001182915.1 Kitasatospora sp. MY 5-36 | reverse complement strand
CCACCCGGCCGCCCGGGCCGCCGTGCTGCTCGACACCGGCTCCGAGCGCAGGGCCGAACTGCACGGCAGGGCCGCCGGACTGCTGCACGCGGGCGGGGGCGCCGCGGCCGCGACGGCCGAGCACCTGCTCGCCTCGGGGCGGGTCGAGGAGGCCTGGACCGTCCCCGTACTGGAGGAGGCCGCCACGCTGGCGCTGGCCGAGGGCCGGGTCGGCCAGGCCGTCGAGTACCTGCGGCTGGCCTGCCGGGTCTGCGCGGACGGGCCCCGGCTGGCCCGGATCAGGACGGCCCTGGTCCGTGCCGAGTGGCGGATCAACCCGGGCGCCCCGACCCCGCACCTCACCGAGCTCACCACCGCCCTGCACCGCGGCCACCTGCGCCCCAGCGACGGCCTGGTGCTCGCCAAGGCCCTGCTGTGGCACGGCCGTTTCGAGGAGGCCAGGGACGTGCTGTCCCGGCTCGGCCTGGAGAGCGGCCCGCACGACCCGGAGACCGCGGCCGAGCTGCGGACCACCCGGCCGTGGCTGCGCTGCTGGTACGCGCCGCTGCTGGCGCACGTGCCGTCCGCCGAGGAGGAGCCGGACCCGCGCCCGGCGCCGTCCACCGCGGTCAGCTGGCGGCTGGAGGCGGCCACCGCGCTGGACTCGGTGCTCAGCCGCGGCCCGTCCGAGCAGGCGGTCGCCGAGGCCGAGCGGATCCTGCGCACCTCCCGGCTGGACGAGACGGGCATGGACACCGTCGAGTCGGCGCTGCTCGCGCTGACCTACGGCGACCGGGCCGACCGGGCCGCGCCCTGGTGCGACGGCCTGATCGCGGAGGCGGCCGCCCGCCAGTCCCCGGGGCGCCAGGCCCGGTTGGCGACCATCCGGGCCGAGATCGCCGTCCGGCAGGGCGACCTGCCCGGCGCCGAGCGGTACGCCCGGCAGGCGCTGGAGATCATCCCGGCCGGCAGCTGGGGGGTGGCGGTCGGCGGCGCGCTGGCCAGCCTGCTGACCGCGCTGACCGCGATGGGCCGCCACGACGAGGCCGCCGACCAGCTCAACCTGCCCGTCCCGGAGGCGATGCTGCAGAGCCGCTACGGCCTCCACTACCTCCAGGCCCGCGGCCGGTACCAGCTGGCCACCGGCCACCTGAACGCCGCGCTCGGCGACTTCCTCGCCTGCGGCGAGCTGATGCGCCAGTGGGGGCTGGACGTGCCCGGCCTGGTCGCCTGGCGCGGCGAGGCCGCCGAGGCGATGCTCCAGCTGGGCGACCGCGACGGGGCCCGGCGCCTGCTGGAGGAGCAGCTCGCGATGGTCGACCAGTGCGCGCCGCGGGCGCGGGGCGTGGCGATGCGCCAGCTCGCCGCCACCGGCGACCTGCGCCAGCGCCCGGCCCTGCTGCGCAAGGCCGCGGACGTGCTCCAGGAGGCCGGCGACCGGTACGAGCTGGCCCGGGCGCTCGCCGACCTGGCCAGGACCTACCACGACCTGGGCGAGCTGCGCCGGGCCAGGCTCACCGCCCGCCGCGCCTGGATGCTGGCCGAGGAGTGCCAGGCCCAGCCGCTCACCCGGCTGCTGGGCGTGGAGTTCGGCTGGAGCAGCGGCGGCGACCAGTCGGCCCGGGAGAGCGCCCCGGCGGTGTCCGACGCGGTGCTCAGCGACGCCGAGTGCCGGGTCGCCGAGCTGGCCGCGCACGGCTACACCAACCGGGAGATCGCCAAGCGGCTGTACGTGACGGTCAGCACCGTGGAGCAGCACCTGACCCGGGCCTACCGGAAGCTGCGGGTCAGCTCCCGGGTCGACCTGCCCACGGCGATGGGCGCGCTGACCCGGGCCGGCTGAGCCCCGGCCGGGCCCCCGGCGGGCCCCTGGTCGAGCCCCGGCGGGGCCGGGCAGGGGGCCCCGCCGGGACAGGGGGCCCTAAGGGGCGGACCGGGGTGTTCGAGCGGGTCCGCCCCTGCTGGAATGCGTCTGTCAGTCGTCCATGGCCGGAATTTTCCAGAAAGGGGGGCGACATGGCGCTGACCTTGTCAGAGAAGGATGTGCCACCGCTCGCGGAACAGGACAGGGCATTGCCCCGGATCATCGGCATCGCCACCGCGAACCCGCCGGACTCCTATGCGCAGAGCGATATCCTCGACATATTCGGGATAACCGACCAGCGCATTCGGTCGCTTTTCATGAACAGCGCGATCGACCGCCGTTTCCTCATTCTCCCGCCGGAGGGGCCGGACGGCGGGCGCCGGATGGAGACCCAGGGCGAACTGCTCCGCAAGCACCGGGCGTCGGGCGTGGAGACGGGTGCGCGGGCGGTGCGCGAGTGCGTGGCCCGCACCGGCCTCGACCTCTCCGAGATCGGCTACATCTGCTGCGTCACCACCACCGGACTGCTCACCCCCGGACTCTCCGCCCACCTGATCAAGGAACTGGGCCTCGACGTCCGGACCAGCCGGCTCGACGTGGTCGGCATGGGCTGCAACGCCGGGCTCAACGGCCTGACCGCGGTGGCCGGTTGGGCCGCCGCCAACCCCGGGCGGCCGGCCCTGATGGTCTGCGTCGAGACCTGCTCGGCGGCCTACGTCTTCGACGGCACCATGCGCACCGCGGTGGTCAACAGCCTGTTCGGCGACGGCGCCGCGGCGGTGATCCTGATGGCCGACCCGGACGGCCTGCTGGACCGCCCGGAGAGCGGCGTGCGGGCCGAGGGCCCGACCGTCCTCAAGTTCTCCAGCCGCATCATCCCCGAGGCCGTCGACGCGATGCGCTACGACTGGGACGACGACCAGGGCAAGTTCAGCTTCTTCCTGGACCGCGACGTGCCGTACGTGGTCGGCGCGCACGCCGAACTCGTCGTCGACAGGCTGCTGGAGGACACCGGCCTGCGGCGCAGCGACATCGCCCACTGGATCGTCCACTCCGGCGGCAAGAAGGTCATCGACTCGGTCCAGATCAACCTCGGACTGACCCGGCACGACGTCCGGCACACCACCGGGGTGCTGCGGGACTACGGGAACCTCTCCAGCGGCTCGTTCCTGTTCTCCTACGAGCGGCTGATGGCCGAGGGTCAGGTCCGGCCCGGCGACCTCGGGGTCTTCATGACGATGGGCCCCGGATCGACCATCGAGACGGCTCTCGTCCGGTACTGACCGGAATGCACCAGACACAGCCCGCACCTTCCGAAAGAGGAATTCCCATGTCCGTCAGCGAACTGCTTCCCGAACGCACCGGGTCGGCCGGGCGCCACGTCCTGATCGACTGCTCCGCGCCGCTGACCGAGCAGCTGATCGGCCAGGTCGTCGAGGTCTGCGACGAGCTGGAGGACGCCGACCGGGCGACCTTCGCCGTGCTGCACGTCGAGGGGACGGCCGGCGTCCGCGAGCAGGCCTGGCCCGGCGAGGTCGGCATCCACCTGGTCAACAAGTGGGAGCGCGCGCTGCGCCGCCTGGAGCGCGTCCCGGCCGGCGTCCTCGCCGTCGCGGCCGGCGAGTGCGCGGGCCCGGCGCTGGACCTGCTGCTGGCCGCCGACCACCGGATCGCCACGGCGGACACCCGGCTGAGCCCGGCGGTCACCGCCGGCCGGCTGTGGCCCGGCATGGCCGTCCACCGCCTGGTCCAGCAGCTGGGCGTCGCCCGCGCCCGCCGCCTGGTGCTGTTCGGTACCGAGGTCACCGCGGCGGAGGGCGCCGAGCTGGGCCTGTTCGACCGGGTCGTCGAGGACCGCGCGGGCGTCGCCGCCGCCGTCGAGAGCGCCGGCGCGCTGCTCGGCGGGCTGGTCGGCGGCGAGCTGGCGATCCGCCGCCGGCTGCTGCTGGACGCCACCACCACCAGCTTCGAGGAGTCGCTCGGCGCCCACCTGGCGGCCTGCGACCGGACGCTCCGCAACCAGTCCGCCGACCGGGCCTGACCCGTCCGGCGCCCGACCGTCCCGTGCCCGGGCCGGCCGGCGCCCGACCCGACCCGTACCCGACCCACCGAGGGAAACAGCTGTCATGACCGTCCCAGTCTTCACCCTGGACACCGCGCGCAGCGTGGACACCGCCCCGGAGGCCAGGCTGTCCCGGCAGCGCTTCCTGCGGGAGCACGTCGCAGAGGTCTACGGTGCGCTCACCGAGGAGCGCACCGTCCACCTGCGACTGGACGAGCTGCTGCGCCGGGCCGGGGAGCGCCACCCCGGCCTGGTGCCCGGCGAGGCGCAGCTGGCCGCCGAGCACGGGCTGCGGCAGGCCGACAAGGAGGGCCTGGAGATCGACCAGGGCATCTTCCTCCAGGCCGTCCTCGCCCACCCCGAGTGCGGCCGGCACCTGATCGACGCGATGCTGCGCCCCACCGAGCGGGCGCTGGCCCTGCTCCCGGAGTTCAGCCGCACCGGCAGCGCCGACCTCGGCGTGGTCCGGATCGAGCGCCGCGACGGCACCGCCCACGTGACCGTCCACAACGACCACTGCCTGAACGCCGAGACCAACGCCCATGTCGAGGACATGGAGACCGCGGTGGACCTCGTCCTGCTCGACCCGGCCACCGAGGTCGGCGTCCTGCGCGGCGGCGAGATGACCCACCGGCGCTACCTCGGCCGCCGGGTGTTCAGCGCCGGGATCAACCTCACCGAGCTGCACGAGGGCACCATCTCGTACGCGGACTTCCTGATGCGCCGCGAGATCGGCTACATCAGCAAGATCTACCGCGGCCTGCTGGTCGACGACGACCGCGCCTGGCCGCAGCGCACGCTGGAGAAGCCCTGGGTGGCCGCCGTGGACACCTTCGCGATCGGCGGCGGGGCGCAGCTGCTGATGGTCTTCGACCACGTGATCGCCGCCGCCGACAGCTACTTCAGCCTGCCGGCCGCCCAGGAGGGCATCGTCCCCGGCCTCGGCAACCTGCGCCTCACCCGGCTCGCCGGCGGCCGGGTCTCCCGCCAGGTCATCCTCGGCGGGCGCAAGATCTGGGCCCGCGAGCCCGACGCCGCCGCGCTGTTCGACGAGGTGGTCGAGCCCAGGGCCATGGACGCGGCCGTGGAGGCCGCCGCCGCCCGGCTGGCCAGCCCCGCGGTGGTCGCCAACCGGCACATGCTCCACCACGCCGAGGAGCCCGTCGAGACCTTCCGCCACTACCTCGCCGAGTTCGCCCTCCAGCAGGCCCTGCGGCTGTACGGGCTGGACGTGATCGCCAAGGTCGGCGCGTCGTGGACCCGCCGCCCCGCGAAGGACGCCTGATGCGCCCGGTCGAGGCGATGCTGGAGATCCTCCGGGCCGAGGGCGTCACCACCGTCTTCGGCAACCCCGGCACCAGCGAACTGCCCTTCACCGACGCGCTCAGCGCGGCCGGGGACATCGACTACGTGCTCGGCGCCCACGAGGGCTCGGTGGTCGCCATGGCGGACGGCTACGCCCGGGCCACCGGCCGCACCGCCTTCGTCAGCCTGCACATCGCGGCCGGCCTCGCCAACGGCCTGGTCGGGCTGCTCAACGCCAGCCGCTCGCGCACCCCGATGGTCGTCACCGCGGGCCAGCAGGACCGCCGCCACCTGGCCTTCGACCCGATGCTCTCGGGCGACCTGATCGGCCTGGCCTCCGCGGCGGTCAAGCAGACCTTCGACGTCCAGCACGCCCACGACCTGCCGCTGATGCTCACCCGGGCCTTCGCCGCCGCCCGGCGCGCCCCCGCCGGGCCGGTGTTCCTGTCCATCCCGATGGACCTGCTCACCGAGGACGTCGACGTCGAGGTGCCCGGCCGTTCCACCCTCGCCCCGCAGGGCCCGGCCACCGAACTCGCCGCCGCCGCCGGGCTGCTGGCCGCCGCCGAGCGCCCCGCCCTGGTGGCCGGGGACGCCGTCGGCCGCGACGGCGCGGTGGCCGAACTGACCGCGCTCGCCGAGGCGCTCGGCGCGGTGACGTACCACCAGCCGATGAACGACAACCTGGACTTCCCCACCTCGCACCCGCTGTACGGCGGCATGCTGGGCGCCACCCACGCCGCGATCCGGGAGACCCTGGCGGCCCACGACACCGTCCTGATCGTCGGCACCCACGCCTTCATGGCCCACCACTACACCCCCGGCTCGCCGATCCCGGAGACCACCACCGTCCTCCAACTGGACGCCGACGCCGCCGAACTGGGCCGCAACTTCGGTGTCCGACTGGGCCTGCACGGCGCGCTGCGGCCCTCCCTGGCCGCCCTCGCGGAGCAGCTCGCCGGACGCGTCCCGCGGGCCGCCGAGCGGACCGCCGCCGCCGGCCGG
>NZ_LFVW01000661.1:0-6248 GCF_001182915.1 Kitasatospora sp. MY 5-36 | reverse complement strand
CCCGCTGTTCCACGCCGGGCTGCCCTGCGACACGGGCGCGGTCGCGGAGGCGCTGCGCGCCCTGCCGGAGAGCCTGCGCAGCACCCACCCGCAGGTCTCGGTCGCCGCCGTCGGCGCGCACGCCCGGGAGGTCACCGCCCGGCGCTCGCTCGGCTTCGCCGTCGGCCGGGAGTCGCCGTTCGGCGCGCTGCACGACCTCGGCGGGCACGTGCTGCTGGTCGGCGTCGGCCACAACCGCAACACCTTCCTGCACTACGCCGAGACCTTCGCCCCCAACCGCCGGCTCAAGCTCCGCCGCTTCCCGATGGCGATCCAGGGCGAGCGGGTCTGGATCGAGGCACCGGACGTGGGGGACGACAACGACACCCACTTCCCGGTCGTGGGGCGGGAGTTCGAGGAGCTGGCGGGCATCCGCGAGGTCCTGGTCGGCGCCGCGCCCTGCCGCCTGGTCCCGGTCCGCGAGCTCATACCCTTCGCCGTCCGCCGCCTCACCGAACTGCTGGCGGCGGACGGCCCCGGGGAGGCATAGGCCGGGCCGACGGTCCCCGCAGCGCGCGCGGAACCGCCGACCCGAACGCCCTCGTACCGCCCTGCCGTCAGTGCCGGCCCTCGTGCACCGAACCGGCCTCCTGGATCTTCTTCCAGGACTTCGGCTCGACCGGCACCGCGTCCCGGCCGGCGTCCGCGCCCGGCGCCAGCGAGGCCGCGGCCGCGGCACCCGGCGGCACCGGTCCGACGGCCGGCTTGCTCGGGGTGAACAGCCAGGTGTTCAGCAGGTCCCCGAGCTTCTGGCCGGAGACCTTCTCGGCGTACGCCTGGAACTCCGGGATGGTGGCGTTGCCGTAGCGGCGCTCGGTGGGCCAGCCCTTCAGGATCTTGAAGAACTTCTCGTCCCCGACGGCGTTGCGCAGCGCCTGGATGGCCACCGCGCCGCGGTAGTACACCGCGCCGGAGAACTGGTTCTCCTCACCCGGGTCGCCCGGCTTGACGGTCCAGAACGGGTCGTCGGCCGGGTGCGAGGCGTAGATGTAGTCGGCCACTGCCTGCGCGGTGCCCTCGTTCTCGTGCTCGGACCAGAGGAACTGCGAGTACTCGGCGAAGCCCTCGTTCAGCCAGATGTCGCTCCACTTGGAGAGCGAGACGCTGTCCCCGTACCACTGGTGGGCCAGCTCGTGGACGACCACCGAGGTGTTGGTGCCCCGGGCGAACAGCCCGGGGCCGTAGGAGACCCGGGTCTGGGTCTCCAGGGCGCCACTGGACGAGGTGTTGGCGACGTAGCCGCCGACGGAGCTGAAGGGGTACTCGCCGAAGTAGCCGCTCAGCCAGTCCACCAGCTCGCCGGTCCGCTCGATGCTCGCCCGCGCCGCGGCGCCGTTGTCGCCCAGGTCCTTGCTGTACGCGTTGTAGACCGGCAGCCCGCTCGCGGTGGTGTCCTGGGTGATGTCGAACTTGCCGATCGCCAGGGTCGCCAGGTAAGTCGCCTGCGGCTTGTTCTCCCGCCAGCTGTACCGGGTCCAGCCCGCCAGCGAACTGGTCCCGGTCAGCACGCCGTTGCTGATCACCTGGTTGCCGTCCGGCACCAGCACCGAGACGTCGAAGGTCGCCTTGTTGCTCGGGTGGTCGTTGCTCGGGTACCACCACGCGGCCGACACGGGCTCGCCGGCCACGACCGCACCGTCCGGGGTGCGGCGCCAGGCGGTGTAGCCGCCGTACCTCTCCACGGTGGACGGCACGTCCTTGTAGCGCACCACCACGGTGGCCTGGTCGCCCTTGGCGAGCGGCCGCGCGGGGGTGATCTCCAGCTCCTGGTCGCCACTGGTGGCGAAGGTCGCGACCCGGCCGTTGACCCGCACCTCGGAGACCTTCAGCGCGAAGTCGAGGTTGAACCGGGAGAGGTCCTGGGTGGCTGTCGCGAGGATGGTCGTGGTGCCCTCCAGCTCGTCGGTGGCGGGCTGGTACTTCAACCGGATGTCGTAGTGCGAGACCCGGTACCCGCCGTTGCCGAGGGTCGGGTAGTACGGGTCCCCGACGCCGTCCGCGCCGGGTTGGAAGCCGGAAGCCGAGGCCGGGACGGCCAGGAACAGGCTCAGGGCACTGGCAGCAGAGACGATCAGCCTCTTGCGCACATGGTCCTCCAGGGATCACCGGAACGATGGGGTTGAACCGATCCTTGTCCCGTCAACCCCTCCCCCACTCCCTTCCGGTGAGATGTTCATAAAAAGAAATGCGCCGACATGACGGCTTCGCGCCCGCGCCCCGAAGCCGTCACGCCGACCATTCCGACATGTCGTCAGCTGTGGGACTGGTGCACCGAGTTGGTCTCCTGGATCTGCTTCCAGGACTTCGGCTCCGCCGGCAGCTGACCCTCCACCCGGCCCGCGGCCGGCGCCAGCGAGGCGGCAGCCGCGGCACCCGGCGGCACCGGCCCGACCGCCGGCTTGCCGGGGGTGAACAGCCAGGTGTTCAGCACGTCCCCGAGCTTCTTCCCGGAGACCTTCTCCGCATAGGCCTGGAACTCCGGGATGGTGGCGTTGCCGTAGCGGCGCTCGGTGGGCCAGCCCTTCAGGATCTTGAAGAACTTCTCGTCCCCGACGGCGTTGCGCAGCGCCTGGACGGCCACCGCACCCCGGTCGTACACCGCGCCGGAGAACTGGTCGTCCGGGCCCGGGTCGCCCGGCTTGACCTTCCAGAACGGGTCGTCGGCCGGGTGCGAGGCGTAGACGTAGTCGGCGAGCTCCTGCGCGGTTCCCTCGTTCTCGTGCTCCGACCAGAGGAACTGCGAGTACCGCGCGAAGCCCTCGTTCAGCCAGATGTCGCTCCACTTGGAGAGCGAGACGCTGTCCCCGTACCACTGGTGGGCCAGCTCGTGGACGACCACCGAGGTGTTGGTGCCCCGGGCGAACTGCCGGGGGCTGTAGAAGATCCGGGTCTGGGTCTCCAGGGCGTAGCCGGTCGGCACATTGGGGACGTAGCCGCCGACCGAGCTGAACGGGTACTCGCCGAAGTAGCCGCTCAGCCAGTCCACCAGCTCGCCGGTGCGCTCGACGCTCGCCCGCGCCGCGTCCGCGTTCTCGCCGAGGTCCTTGCTGTACGCGTTGTAGACCGGCAGCCCGCTCGGCGTGGTGTCCCGGGTGATGTCGAACTTGCCGACCGCGAGCGTGGCCAGGTACGTCGCCTGCGGCTTGTTCTCCCGCCAGCTGTACCGGGTCCAGCCGGCCTGCGAGGTGGTTCCCGTCAGCACGCCGTTGCTGATCACCTGGTTGCCGTCCGGGACGAGCACCGAGACGTCGTAGGTGGCCTTGTTGCTCGGGTGGTCGTTGCTCGGGAACCACCACCAGGCGGCCTCGGGCTCGTTCGCCGCCACGGCGCCGTCCGGGGTCCGGTGCCAGCTGGTGAAGCCGTACTTCTTCACGGTGGAGGGCACACCCTTGTAGCGCACCACCACGGTGGCCTGGGCGCCCTTGGCGAGCGGCCGCGCGGGGGTGATCTCCAGCTCCTGCTCACCGCTGGTGGCGAACTTCGCGACCCGGCCGTTGACCCGCACCTCCGAGACGTCCAACGCGAAGTCGAGGTTGAACCGGGAGAGGTCCTGGGTGGCTGTCGCGAGGATGGTCGTGGTGCCCTCCAGCTCGTCCGTGGCGGGCTGGTACTTCAACCGGATGTCGTAGTGCGAGACCCGGTACCCGCCGTTGCCGTAGGTCGGGTAGTACGGGTCGCCGACCCCGGCCGCGCCCGGCTGGAAGCCGGAAGCCGAGGCGGGAACGGCCAGGAACAGGCTCAGAGCACTGGCAGCAGAGACGATCAGCCTCTTGCGCACGAGGTCCTCCAGGGATCACCGGAACGATTGGGTCGGATCGATCCTTGTCCCGGCAGCCCCTCGTCCACTCCCCTCCGGTGAGATGTTCATGAAAAGAAACCCGCCGACACGACGGCTTCGCAGCCCAGCCGCGAAGCCGTCACGCCGCCTCACCCACCCCTGAGGCCCCTGAAGCCCCTCGCACCCCTCCTGCCCTTCCTGCCCTTCCTGCCCTTCCTGCCCCTCACGCCCCGAGCACCACCGGCGCCCGCACCAACGAGCCGTACTCCGTCCACGAGCCGTCGTAGTTCTTCACGTGCGGGTACCCGAGCAGCTCGGTGAGCGCGAACCAGGTGTGCGCGGACCGCTCGCCGATCCGGCAGTACGCGATCACCTCGCGCTCCGGCTCCACGCCCTTCCCCCCGTACAGCGCCCGCAGCTCCTCCGCCGAACGGAACGACCCGTCGTCGTTGGCCGCCTGGGACCACGGGATGTTGACCGCGCCCGGGATGTGCCCGGGCACCTGCGCCTGCTCCTGCGGCAGGTGCGGGGGCGCGATCAGCTCGCCCCGGAACTCGGCCGGCGAGCGGACGTCCACCAGCACCGCGTCCGCCCCGGGCTTGGCGAACACCTCGGCCCTCGCCAGCACCTCGTCCCGCAGCGCCCGCAGCTCCGGCCGCTCGGGCCCGCTCAACCGGAACCCGCTGTGCTGGTAGTCCATCACCGCACGGGTGAGCTCCCGCTCCTCCAGCTCCCACTTCTTGCGCCCGCCGTCCAGCAGCCGCACCGGCCCGAAGCCGCGCAGCCGCAACAGCCAGTAGGCGTAGGCGGCGAACCAGTTGTTGTTGCCCCCGTAGAGCACCACGGTGGTGTCGTCCTCGACCCCGGCCGCCCGCAGCAGGTGCTGGACGCCGTCGCGGTCGATGTAGTCCCGGCCGACCTGGCTGTGCAGGTCGGTGGTCCAGTTCCAGCCGACCGCGCCGGGGATGTGGTCCCGGTCGTAGGCCTCGGTGTCCTCGTCCACCTCGACGACCCTGATCGTCCCGTCGTCCAGGTGGTGGGCCAGCCATTCGGTGCGGACCAACGCCTCGGGGTGCGCGTAGCCGTTGCCGGTCATCCCAGGCCCTCCTTCGCTCTGCCCAGGCTGCGGCGCCCGACCACGGGCACGGCGGGCCGCGCGACGACGACAGGCGTACGGGCACGGCGAGGGGCCGGCGACCGGGCCGGACAGTTCGAACCTACGCCGCCCGCCCGGCCCCGGCCACCCCGCGCTCCCCGGCGCTCAGGAGAAGACCACGGAGCGCAGCTTCAGCCGGTCACCGAGCTTCTTGCCGGGGTTCATGACGTAGAAGACGTCGCCCGAGCAGCCGAAGTCCAGGAAGACCGTGGCCGTGGACTGGGTGCGGTTCTCCGGCGCGAAGCCCGGGTCCTCCTCGGTGGTCCACGGCAGGTCGATGCACTCGCGGCTCTGCGGGTCGGCCAGGCCCACGGGGACCCCGGGACCGACCTTGTAGAGGAAGTCGCCCGTCGCGGCATTCGCGGAGAACGGGACGGCGAGGACGAGGGCGACGGCGCTGGCGGCGGCGAGCATGGCGTTGCGGAGACGCATGAGTGAGGGCCTTTCAGGTGGTACTCGGCAGTACCCGGTTAATTGGTGCGAGATCACCCTAGAGGCCCAAAAAACGCAGAAACGGTTCTTCTAATCCACCCATTCGAGTGGTTTAAGGGTTAAAACCGCGACCTGCCCCGTCATACGAAACTCAGTTCGGCGGAGCCGTGAAGAGATACCCCGAGTCGACGAGCACCGGCAGGTACGCCTTCAACGCCGCCACCGTCTGCGACCGGTCCCCGCCGCCGTCGTGGTTGAGCACGATCGACCCGGGCCGGACGTTCTTGAGGACCCGGTCGATGATCGCCGAGGTCCCCGGCCGGGCCCAGTCCCGCGGGTCCACCGACCAGGCCATGTTCCGCATCCCCAGGTCGGCGGCCACCTTGAGCGAGACCGCCGAGAAGTCCCCGCCCGGCGCACGGAACCAGGTGGGCTGCCGGCCGGTGGTCCGCTGCAGCAGGTCGGAGGTGCGCTCCAGCTCGTCCCGCACCTTGCCCTCCGACAGGTGCCGCAGGTCGGGGTGGGTCCAGGTGTGGTTGGCGATGTGGTGGCCGCGGTCCGCGATCTCCCGCACCAGGGCGGGGTGCTCGACCGCGTTCTCGCCGATCAGGAAGAACGTGGCCCTGATCCCGTACTGCTCGAACATCGACAGCACGGTCGGCGTGTACCGGGGGTCCGGCCCGTCGTCGATGGTGAGCGCCACCACCTTCCGCTCCGGGTCCAGGTCGTACACCGGCTTGCTCTCCGCCTCGGAGAGCGCCCGGCGCACGGGCACCGCGCTCGGCGCGGCGCCGGACGGCGGCGCCGGCGAGGGCACCGCGGACGGCGTGCCCCCCGGGGCCG
>NZ_LFVW01000660.1:0-6227 GCF_001182915.1 Kitasatospora sp. MY 5-36 | reverse complement strand
TCCAGCTCGGCGGCCCGGGCGGCCAGGCCGGGGCCGCTGCCGCCGTCCACCACGGTGACCCGGGCGCCGAGGCCGTGCAGGACGCGCGCGGCGCTGATGCCCGAGACGCCGAGCCCGGCGACGGCGACCGGCAGGCCGGCGAAGTCCGGGTTGGCCGGGGTGGTCAGGTCGGGGTCGGTCATCCGGTCACCCATCCCGCGTAGAACAGGCCGAGGCCGACGGCGACGCACAGGCCCTGGATGATCCAGAACCGGACGACGATCAGGACCTCGGTCCAGCCCTTGAGTTCGAAGTGGTGCTGCAACGGCGCCATCTTGAAGACGCGCTTGCCGGTCATCCGGAAGGAGCCGACCTGGATGATCACCGAGAGGGTGATGATCACGTAGAGGCCGCCGAGCAGGGCGAGCAGCAGCTCGGTGCGGGAGCAGATCGCCAGACCGGCCAGGGCGCCGCCGAGGGCGAGCGAGCCGGTGTCACCCATGAAGATCTTGGCGGGCGAGGTGTTCCACCACAGGAAGCCGAAGCAGGAGCCCATCAGGGCGGAGGCCACGACGGCGAGGTCCAGCGGGTCCCGGATGTCGTAGCAGTTGGCGGTCGCGGGGATCGCGTAGGCGCAGCTCTGGGTGTGCTCCCAGATGCCGATGAAGGTGTAGGCGCCGAAGACCATCACCGAGGCGCCGGTGGCCAGGCCGTCCAGACCGTCCGTCAGGTTCACGCCGTTCGACATCGCGGCGATCATGAAGTACGCGAAGATGACGAACAGGACGGGGCCGATCGCCCACTTGAAGTCCCGGACGAAGGACAGGCTCTGGGACGCCGGGTTGAGCCCGCGGTCGTCCGGGAACTGCATCGCCAGGATGGCGAACCCGAGGCCGACGATCGACTGGCCGGCCAGCTTCGCCTTGGCCCGCAGGCCCAGCGAGCGGCGCTTGACCACCTTGATGTAGTCGTCCAGGAAGCCGACCAGGCCGAGGCCCGCGGTCAGGAAGAGCACCAACAGCCCGGAGGCGGTCGGGCTCTCGCCCGTTATCGCCTTCGTGGCGAAGTACGCGATCAGGGTCGCCAGGATGAAGGCGATGCCGCCCATGGTGGGCGTGCCCTTCTTGCTGTGGTGCGCCTTGGGGCCGTCGTCCCGGATGTACTGGCCGTAGCCGTGCTTCGCGAGCACCTTGATCAGGGCGGGGGTGCCGAGCAGCGACAGGATGAGACCGATCATCCCGGAGAAAAGGATCTGCTTCATCAGGCGGCCACACCGTCCGTCAGGAGGGCCTCGGCCACCTTCTCCAGCCCCACCGAACGGGAAGCCTTCACCAGGACCACGTCCCCCGGCCGCAGCTGACTGCGCAGCAGCTCGACCGCCGCGTCCGCGTCGGACACCAGCACCGACTCCTCACCCCACGAACCTTCGTTCCTCGCGCCGAGTTCCATGCAGGCCGCCTCGCGTCCGCCGACCGCCACCAGCTTGGTGACGTCCAGCCGGACGGCGAGCCGCCCGATGGCGTCGTGCTCGGCCAGGCTGTCCTCGCCGAGCTCCCGCATCTCGCCGAGCACCGCCCAGGTGCGGCGGCGCTCCGGGCCCCGGCCACCCATCGAGACGAGCGCCCGCAGCGCGGCCCGCATCGAGTCGGGGTTCGCGTTGTAGGCGTCGTTCACGACGGTGACACCGTCGGCCCGGTCGACGACCTCCATGCGCCAGCGGGACAGCGCACCCGCTTCGCCCAGGGCTGCCGCGGTGTCGTCGACGGACATCCCGAGCTCCACCGCCACCGCTGCGGCGGCGAGGGCGTTCGAGACGTGGTGCTCACCGTACAGGCGCAGCTGCACGGGCGCGGAACCGGCCGGGGTGGTGAGCGTGAACGATGGCCGCCCGGTGGCGTCCAGGCGAACGTCGGTGGCCCGGACGTGGGCGTCCGGCGATTCCCCGAACAGGACCACCTTCGCCCTGGTACGGGAGGCCATCGCGCGCACCAGCCGGTCGTCCGCGTTGAGGATCGCGGCGCCGTCGGCGGGCAGCGACTCCACCAGTTCGCCCTTGGCCTCGGCGATCGCCTCCTGGGAGCCGAACTCGCCGACGTGGGCGGTGCCGACGTTGAGCACCACGCCGATCCGGGGCGGGGTGATCGAGGTGAGGTACTCGATGTCGCCCTTGTGCCGGGCGCCCATCTCCATGACCAGGTGCCGGGTGCCGGCCTCGACCCGCAGCGCGGTCATCGGGTGGCCGATCTCGTTGTTGAGCGAGCCGGGCGGGTAGACGGTCTCGCCGCGGCGCTGGAGCAGCTGGGCGATCAGGTCCTTGGTGCTGGTCTTGCCGGCCGAGCCGGTCAGCGCGACCACGGCGGTGCCCTCGGCGCGGGCGACCACGGCGCGGGCCAGCCGGCCGAGCGCCTCCACCACACTGTCGACCAGGACGGCGGGCACGCCGACCGGGCGGGAGGCCAGCACCGCGACGGCGCCGTCCCCGACCGCCTTGGCCGCGTAGTCGTGGCCGTCCACGTGCTCGCCGACGAAGGCCGCGAACAGGCCGCCGGGGGCCACCTTCCGCGAGTCGACCTCGACCGGGCCGGTGACCAGGGCGTCCGGGTCGGCGCCGTCCAGCGTGCCTCCGACGGCGGCGGCCACCTCGGCGAGGGTCAGTGCGATCACTGCTGCTCTACTCCTCGGTCGCCCCGTGCGGCCGTGGTCCGCGCGATGGATTCGCGCAGCACCTCCCGGTCGTCGAAGGGGCGGATCTCGTCTCGTACGTACTGGCCGAGCTCGTGGCCCTTGCCGGCCACCAGCACGGTGTCCCCCGCCCGGGCGCGCGCGACGGCGAGGCCGATCGCCTCGGCCCGGTCGGGGACGACCAGGACGTCGCCGCGCTCGGCCTCGGGCACCGCGGCGGCGCCGGTCAGCATGGTGGCGAGGATCGCCAGCGGGTCCTCGCTGCGCGGGTTGTCACTGGTCAGCAGGGCGGTGTCGGCGAGACGGGCGGCGATGGCGCCCATCGGGCCGCGCTTGTGCGGGTCGCGGTCGCCGCCGCAGCCGACCACGACGTGCAGCCGGCCCTCGGTGACCTCGCGCAGCGAGGCGAGGACGGCCTGCAGGGCGTCCGGCTTGTGCGCGTAGTCGACGACGGCGACGAACGGCTGTCCGGCGTCCACCCGCTCCAGCCGGCCGGGCACGCCGGGGACGGCGGCGACGCCGGCCACGGCCCGCTCCAGCGGCAGGCCGGCGGCGACCAGCAGGGTGATCGCGGCGAGCGCGTTGGCGACGTTGAACGGGCCGGGCAGCGGGACGGAGGCCTCGGCCTCGGCGCCGTCCGGGCCCAGCACCTTGAAGGTGGAGCCGACCGGCCCGAGCCGGACGTCCACGGCCCGCCAGTCGGCCGCGGCGGCGCCGGTCGCGGAGAAGGTGGTCACCGGGATCTTGGCCTCGGCGGCGAGCCGGCGGCCGTACTCGTCGTCCAGGTTGACCACGCCGTGGCGGGACTTGCCGGGCTGGAAGAGCCGGGCCTTCGCCTGGAAGTAGTCCTCCATGTCCGGGTGGAAGTCGAGGTGCTCGGGGGTCAGGTTGTTGAACAGCGCGACGTCGTACGCGACCCCGTCGGTGCGGCCGAAGACCAGGGCGTGGCTGGAGACCTCCATGGTCACCGCGTCGGCGCCGCGCTCGGCCATCACGCCGAGGATCGCGTGCAGGTCGGTGGCCTCGGGGGTGGTGCGCTCGCTCTTGATCCGCTCCTCGCCGACCCGCATCTCGACGGTGCCGATCACGCCCGGGCTGCGCCCGGCGCCGCGCAGGCCGCCCTCGACCAGGTAGGAGGTGGTGGTCTTGCCGTTGGTGCCGGTCAGCCCGATCATCAGCAGCCGCCGGGAGGGGCGGCCGTAGACGATCGCGGCCAGCTCGCCCATGACGGCCCGCGGCCGGTCGACGACCAGCAGCGGCAGGCCGGTGGCGGCCGCCTGCTCGGCGCCGGCCGGGTCGGTGAGCACCGCCACCGCGCCGGACTCCGCGGCCTTGCCGGCGAACGCCGCGCCGTGGTGGTTGGCGCCCGGGAAGGCCACGTACACGTCGCCCGGACGGACCGCGCGGGAGTCGTGGGTGACGCCGGTGACGGCGCCGCCCTCGACGGGCGGCAGGCCCAGTTCGGCGGCCAGCTCGGCGAGCGGCAGGGCGGTGGTCCCGGTCGGACGGGGCGGACTCACGGTGGTTTGATCGGGTTTCGGCACGGCGGGAAGGCTATCCGCCGAAGGGTGTCCAGGGCCAAACCGGCCCTCCGCCGCGCCGTGCTCCGGCCCGGCCGGTCCGTTGCTCATCGTGCGCTCACGGCTTCCACTCGACGGCCAGGTTCGGCGCCGGGCTGCCGCTCGGCGGGACCTGCATGGTCTTCAGGGTGAACTCCATCACCTGCTTGAACACCGGGCCGCACAGCTGGCCGCCGAAGTGGCCGTTGACCGGGCCCTGGAGGGTGCAGGAGACGGTGTAGCGGGGGGCGTCGGCGGGGGCGAAGCCGATGAAGGAGGCGGTGTAGCCGTCGTAGCCCTTGCCGTCGGCGGCGCCCCGGTCGGCGGTGCCGGTCTTGCCCGCGACCCGGTAGCCGGGGATGGCGGCCTTGCCGCCGGTGCCCTGCTCGTCGTCGACGACCGACTCCAGCATCGAGGTGAGGGTCTTGGCCGTCTCCGGGCTGACCACCCGGGTCTGCTCCCCCGGCGCGCTCGGGGCGTACTTGCCGTTCGGGTCGGTGACGCCCTGGACGATGCTGGGCGCGACCCGCAACCCGCCGTTGGCGATGGTCGAGTAGACCGAGGTGGCCTGGAGCGCGTTCATCTGCAGCGGGCCCTGGCCGAAGGAGATGTTGTACTTCTCCGAGGCGACCAGGTCCTCCGGCTTCTTGAGCATCCCGGAGGTCTCCCCGGGGAAGCCCAGACCGGTCGGCTGGGCCACCCCGAACTTGCGCATGTAGCCGTCCAGCACCTGGTTGGTCTTCAGCTGGTCGCCGCCGCCGAGGGTCTCGACCGCCTCGATGGTGCCGATGTTGGAGGACTTGGCGAGCACCCCGGCCAGGGTCAGGTGCCAGTCGCCGTGCTCGACGTCGTCCTTGAACTGCTGCCCGGCCCGGACCAGCCGGTTGGGCACGGTGACCTTGGTGTCCCAGTTGGCCGTGCCGGAGTCCAGCACCGCGGCCAGGCTCATCAGCTTGGCGGTGCTGCCCGGTTCGTACGCGTCGACCAGGGCCGGGTTGCCCATCTGGGACTGCTTGGCCAGGCTCAGGTCGTTCGGGCTGAAGCCGGGCGCGGTGGCCATCGCGAGGACCTGGCCGGTCTTCACGTCCTGGACCACCACGTAGCCCTTCTCCGCGCCGGAGTTGGCCACCTGGTCGGTGATCGCCCGCTGGGCGGCCCACTGGATGTCCCGGTTGATGGTCAGCTTCACGTCGTCGCCCGGCACGGCCGGCTCCATCGAGCCCCCGGCGGTGGGCACCAGCCGCCCGCCCGACTGGGCGTAGCTGCTGTGGCCGTCCTTGCCGGCCAGCAGCTTCTGGTACTGCTGCTCCAGGCCGCCGGCGCCCTCGCCCTCGGCGTTGACGAAGCCGACCAGGTTGGCGGCCAGGCCGTCCGCCGGGTAGATCCGCTTCTGGGTCTCCCGGTTGAACACCCCGGCCAGCGGGTTGGCGCACTCGTTGTCCACCCGGGTGCGCCCGCCCTGGTCGGCGGGCTTGCCGAGCAGCTTCTTCTGGGCCTGGCAGGCCCGCGAGCCGGCCTGCTTCTCCAGGCCCGACTTGAGGTCGCTGATCTGCTTCTTGGCGGCCGGGGTCTGCTGGGCCGCGAGCCGCTTGTAGCGGGTCTTGGGGGTGTGCAGGTCGGTGGCGATCTTCTCCTTGGGCACGCCGAGGATCGGCGACAGCAGCGCGGCCGCCTGCTCCGGCGCGTCCGGGATGCCGGTCGCCTCCGGGGTGAACATCGCCGGGTCGGCGGTGATGTCGTACGCGTCCACGGTGGCCGCCAGCGCGACTCCGTCGGAGGACGTTATCGAGCCGCGTTCGGCGGTGATCGGGATGTTCATGTAGCGGTTGGTGTTGGCGTCGGCGGCCAGCGCGTCGGCGTCCACCAGCTGGAGCTGCACCAGGCGGCCCGCGAAGACGGAGAACACCAGCGACAGCACCACGGAGATCACCCGCAGCCGGCGCTTCGGCTCGGCCAGCTTGAGCGCCTTGGGGCGCAGCGCCAGGACGACGATCAGCACCGTGGAGC
>NZ_LFVW01000065.1:0-3440 GCF_001182915.1 Kitasatospora sp. MY 5-36 | reverse complement strand
CCGATCGCGATCGTCGGCATGGCCTGCCGCTACCCCGGTGGCGTCCGGACTCCCGAGGAGCTGTGGGACCTCCTGGCCGCGGGCGGCGACGCGATCAGCGGCTTCCCGGCCGACCGCGGCTGGGACGTCGAGGGCCTGTTCGACCCGGACCCGGACGCCGAGGGCTCGACCTATGTGATCGAGGGCGGATTCCTCGGCGGCGCCGGGGAGTTCGACGCCGGCTTCTTCGGGATCAGCCCGCGTGAGGCGATGGCATGGACCCGCAGCAGCGGCTGCTGCTGGAGACCTCCTGGGAGGCCGTCGAGCGGGCCGGCATCGACCCGAAGTCGCTGCACGGCTCCGCGACCGGCGTGTTCATCGGTGCGGCCGCCTCCGGCTACATCGGGGTGCTGGGCGACGAAGCGGAGGCCCAGGCGCACCTGATCACCGGGAACGCGCTCAGCGTCCTGTCCGGCCGGGTGTCGTACACGCTGGGCCTGAACGGGCCCGCGGTGACCGTCGACACGGCGTGCTCCTCCTCGCTGGTGGCGATGCACCAGGCGGTGCAGGCGCTGCGGTCGGGCGAGTGCACGGTGGCGCTGGCCGGCGGTGTGACGGTGATGGCCGACCCCGGCGAGTTCGTGAGCTTCTCGCGGCTGCGCGCGCTGTCGGCCGACGGCCGCTGCAAGGCCTTCGGGGAGGGCGCCGACGGCATGGGCATGGGCGAGGGCGTCGGAATGCTGGTGCTGGAGCGGCTGTCGGACGCCCGCCGCAACGGGCACCGGGTGCTCGGTGTGGTGCGCGGCAGCGCGATCAACCAGGACGGTGCGTCGAACGGTCTCACGGCGCCGAACGGCCCGGCCCAACGGCGGGTCATCCGGGCGGCGTTGGCGAGTGCGCAGCTGTCGGCGGCGGACGTGGACGTGGTCGAGGCGCACGGGACGGGCACGGAGCTGGGCGACCCGATCGAGGCGGGCGCGCTGCTGGCGACGTACGGCCAGGAGCGGTTCGAGGGCCGGCCGTTGTGGCTGGGGTCGGTGAAGTCCAACATCGGGCACGCCCAGCAGGCCGCGGGTGTGGCCGGTGTGATCAAGATGGTGCTGGCGCTGCGGGCCGGTGTGCTGCCGAAGACCCTGCACGCCGATGAGCCGTCCTCGCACGTCGATTGGGAGACGGGCAACGTCCGTCTGCTCCAGGACGCGGTGGCGTGGCCGGCGGGCGAGCGGCCGCGCCGGGCCGGTGTCTCGGCGTTCGGCATCAGCGGCACCAACGCGCACGTGATCATCGAAGAGGCGCCGGCCGAGGCGGAGGCGCCCGTCGACAGTGACGGCGGGAGCGTGGTGCCGGTGCTGTCGGGCGGTGTCCCGGCGTGGGTGCTGTCCGGACGGGACACCGAGGCGCTCGCCGGTCAGGCCGGCCGACTGCGTGAACACGTGCTGGCGCGGCCGGAGTTGTCGGTCGGTGATGTGGCGTGGTCGCTCGCGACGACGCGTGCGGCGCTGGAGCACCGGGCCGTCGTGCTCGGCGGCGAGCGGAGCGAGTTCGCGGAGCGTCTGGCGGCGGTGGCCACGGGGCAGCCGGCGGCGGGTGTGGTGACCGGGTCGGTGGCGGCTGCCGGGGTGGGGCGGACGGTGTTCGTCTTCCCCGGTCAGGGCAGCCAGTGGGTCGGGATGGGGCGTGAGCTGGTCACGTCGTCGCCGGTGTTCGCGGCGCGGCTGGCGGAGTGTTCTGCGGCTCTCGCGCCGTACGTGGACTGGCAGTTGGACGATGTTCTGGCGGGCCGGCACGGTTTCGAGGCCGCCGATGTGGTGCAGCCGGCGCTGTGGGCCGTGATGGTCTCGCTCGCTGCGGTCTGGGAGGCGGCCGGTGTCGCTCCGGACGCTGTGGTCGGTCACTCGCAGGGTGAGATCGCGGCGGCTGCTGTCGCGGGGATTCTTTCGCTGGAGGATGCGGCGAAGGTTGTTGCTCTTCGCAGCCGGACTCTGAAGGCGCTGGCGGGTCGTGGTGGGATGCTGTCGATCGCGGAGCCGGTGGACGGTGTCCGCGCCCGGATCGCCCCGTACGGTTCCCGCCTGTCGGTGGCGGCGGTGAACGGTCCCTCGGCGACGGTGGTTTCCGGCGACGCGGACGCGCTGCGTGAACTGGCGGACTCCTGCGGGGATTCGCCGCGTGCCCGGATGATTCCGGTGGACTACGCGTCCCACAGCGCGCACGTGGACGAGCTGCGCGAGGAGATCCTCTCGGTTCTCCAGGGCATCGCTCCGACCGAGGCCCGGATCCCCATGGTCTCCGCGCTGACCGGCGCGTGGCTGTCCGGTCCGGAGCTGGACCCCGACTACTGGTACGCGTCGCTGCGGGAGACCGTCGAGTTCGAGCGGGCGGTTCGTCTGCTGGGTGAGTCCGGGCACGGTGTGTTCCTGGAGGTGTCGCCGCATCCGGTGCTGACGCCGGCGATCGGTGACGCCCTGGAGGCGCTGTCCCCGGTCGTCGCGGGCACGCTGCGACGGGAGGAAGGCGGCGCCCAGCGTCTGCTGACCTCGTTCGCCGAGGTGTACGCGCAGGGTCTTTCGGTCGACTGGGCCGCCGTACTCGGCCGCGGTTCGACGGTGGACCTGCCCACCTACGCCTTCCGCCACCGCCACTACTGGCCGGAGGCGGACCGCAAGCGCGCGGACGTCACGGTGGCCACCGGAGCGGAGGCGGGCTTCTGGACCGCCGTGGAGAGTGGTGATGTCACCGCGCTCGCCGATCTGCTCGGCGTGGACCCGGCGGATGCCGCGCTGGGTGCGCTGACCGACTGGCGGCGTCGCGAGCGGGCCGGCTCGGCGGTTGCCGACTGGCGGTACCGGGTGTCATGGGCGCCGGTGAGCGAGTCCGGCGCGGTGCTGACCGGGACCTGGCTGCTGGTCGGGGACGGCACCGACGCGGCTGCGGTCGCGGAGGCGCTGGACCTTCCGGGTGCGCGGGTCGTCCGCTCGACTCCGGACGGTGTCGCCGCTGCGGTGGCCGCGCACTCCGACCTGCGGGGTGTGGTCTCGCTGCTGGCGCTGGACGAGTCGCCGGAGGAGGCGTTCCCGCTGGTTCCGGGCGGTCTGGCCGCGACGGTCGCGCTGGTTCAGGAGCTTGGCCGTCTCGGTGTGTCCGCCCCGCTGTGGGTGGTCACGCGGGGTGCGGTGGGTGCGGTCGCGGGTGATGCGGTGCGGCCGGTGCAGGCGCAGGTGTGGGGTCTGGGAGCCGTGGCGGCACTGGAGTTGGCGGGCCGCTGGGGCGGGCTGATCGACTTGCCGGCTGCCGTGGATGCGCGTACGGGTGCGCGGCTGGCGTCCGTCCTGGTCGGCGATGAGGACCAGGTCGCGGTGCGTGCGGGCGGGGTGCTGGCGCGGCGGTTGGTGCGCGCAGGCCGTCCGGCCGTCCGCGAGGCGTGGTTGCCGCGCGGTTCGGTCCTGGTGACGGGCGGTACG
>NZ_LFVW01000659.1:0-6282 GCF_001182915.1 Kitasatospora sp. MY 5-36 | reverse complement strand
CGCCCCGGCGGCGGGCGCGGGCTGCGCGGGATCGGCGAGCGGGCGGCGGCCCTGCACGGCGGCAGCGCGGCGGGGCCGGACGGGGACGGAACGACGTGGCGGCTGGCCGTCTGGCTGCCGGTGGGAGGGACGACGTGAACGAGGACATGAACGAGATGGGGTACGACGCCGTGGACGAGGGTGCACCGCAGGGCGCCGACGGCATCCGGGTGGTGATCGCGGACGACGAGCGGCTGGTCCGCCTGGGCCTGCGGGTGGTGATCGACAGCGAACCGGACCTCACCGTCGTCGGCGAGGCCGCCGACGGGGCCGAGGTCGTCCCGCTGGTGCGCGAACTGCGCCCGGACGTGGTGCTGATGGACGTCCGGATGCCCGGCATCGACGGCATCCGGGCCACCGAACAGCTGGTCAACGGGATGGCCCCGCCGCCGCGCATCCTGGTGGTCACCACCTTCGAGCACGACGACCACGTGTACGACGCGCTGCGCGCGGGCGCCGCCGGGTTCCTGCTGAAGCGGGCCCGGGCGGAGGAGATGGTGCAGGCGGTGCGGCTGGTCGCGCGCGGCGACTCGCTGCTGTTCCCGGCGGCCGTCCGCGACCTCGCGCTGCGCCACGGCGCGGACCGGCGCCGGGAGGCCGGGTCGGGCGACCGGGGGCCGATCGGGCGGCTGACCGAGCGGGAGGGGCAGGTGCTGCGGCTGATGGCCACCGGGCTCAACAACGGCGAGATCGCGCGGCAGCTGGTGGTGAGCCAGGAGACGGTGAAGACGCACGTCGGCAGCGTGCTGGCCAAGCTCGGCGCGCGGGACCGCACCCAGGCGGTCATCGCGGCGTACGAGTCGGGCTTCGTGCTGCCGGGCTGACGCCCGCTCAGGATCCACCGCGACCATCACCCGTGCCCCCGGTACGCCCGAACGGCTCGAACGTGGATTCCATCCGATCGGTACCAGCGAGTAGAGTGCGGGTTTCCCCCTCGACGTCCGATACCTCCCGTATCGCCTGGAACGAACTGGTGGCCGCATGACAGTCCGGACCCGACCCGCGCTCTGGTGGCGCATGGGCATCGTGCTCTCGGCGGGCCTCGGCCTGACCCTCGGGACCGCGCCGCTGGTCTACTTCACCGTGCAGAGCAACGTGATCGTGTTCGGCTACTTCATCGGCGCGGTGTACTGGATGCTCAAGCGCGGCACCGTGGACGCGCCCGCGCCCCGGCTGCGCGGCGCCGCCACGCTGTACATCCTGATCACCGGGCTGGTCTCGCACATCCTGCTCGAACACGGCGCCAACCCGCTGCCCGGGCTGGTCAGCGGGCCGGACAAGCTGGCGCACTGGTCGTCGTTCTTCCTGCACTACGTGACGCCGGTGATGGTGATCGCCGACTGGCTGGTGCTCAAGCCGCGCAACGCCTCGGCCTGGAAGGACATCCCGCTCTGGCTGGGCTTCCCGCTCGGCTACGCGGCGATCGTGCTCACCCGCAACGCGCTGTTCGACGACTACCCGATGCCCTACCCGTACTTCTTCTTCGACCCGACCACCAAGGGCTACGGCTACGTCTGGGGCCAGATAGCCCTGCTGACCGTCGAGTTCGTGGCGCTCGCCGCACTCGTCGTCGGGCTGGACCGGCTCGGGACGCGGATCGCGGGAAGGCTGCGGTCGACGCCGCAGGCATAGCCCCGGGAGTTCACGCTCCCCCGTCGCTCACGCGGCGGCCGCGTCCTCGGGGAACGCGGCGTCGAACTCGGCCCGGTGCGCCTTCCAGAACGCCACCGCGTGGTCCACGAAGACCCGGCGCTGCTGCTCGCGCACGCTCAGGTCGTGGACGTAGGCCTTCACGGTCTTGCCGTCCGCGGCGGCGGCCTCGCGGATCGCGGCGAGCTCGTGCTCCGTGTACTCGATGGTGAGCGCAGGCATGCCGCCGATGGTACTGGAGCGACGGGTAGTTGGGGCCGCGGACGGCGGTTTTTCACCCGCAGTCAAAACGGTCGCTGTCGAGACCGCCGAGGACCATTGCGCCCGGCTCCGGGTCGGCCCGGAGAAGGAAGCCGGTGCGCCCGGAGGAGGAAGCGGGTGCGGCTCGTCGGATGACGCCCGGGCGGTGGGGCCGGCCGTAGCGTCGACGGGGAGCGGTGGCGGAGGGGTTCCGCGGGGGAGACCGGGGTTTCGGCGGAGGCCGGAGATGACACGCAGGTCAGGACTGGCACGCAGGTCAGGGATGGCACGCAGGTCAGGGATGACGCGCACGGCGGGAACGGCGCGCAGGACGGGAACGGCGCGCAGCAGGACCGGAAGCGGCGTCGGCCGGGCCGCGGCCGCGGCGGTGGCCCTCGCGACGGCGGTGGGGCTGGCGGCACCGGCGGCGGCCGCGGCGCAGGAAGGGCGGGGGAACCCGCTGGAGGGGGTCTGGCGGACGGAGGGCTACGGCCTGCTGATCGCGGTCTCCGGGGGCCGGGTCACCACCTACGACGTGACCGCGCACAGCTGCCTGCCCGGGTGGGTCACCGGGACGCAGGCCTCGGAGCCCGGGCCGGACGGCACCACCCGCTACACCGTGGGCAACCTCGCCATGACGCTCACCCCCAAGGGCCGGAACCGGGCCGTGGAACGCGAGGAGAGCGGGGTCGGCACCAAGTCGCTCACCCGCCTGGACGCCCTGCCGCCGCTGTGCGCGCGGCCTGCTCCGAACGACCCGCTCGCGGTCTTCGACCGGTTCTGGGAGGACTTCGAGGAGAACTACCCGTTCTTCGCCGCCAAGGGCATCGACTGGCACGCCGTCCGGGACGAGAAGCGGCCCACGATCACCCCGGCGACGACCGCCGACCGGCTGCAGGACGTCTTCACGGACATGCTCCGCCCGCTCGGCGACGCGCACACCGGGCTGGCCCGGGTGGTCGACGGGCACGCCAAGGAGGTCTTCGGCGGGCAGCGGCCGGATTCGACGGTGCAGACCCCGGAGCTGACCGCGCGGGCCCTGCAGGCCTCGGCCGCCCAGCTCACCGGCCCGGAGCAGCAGTTCGCGGGCGGCCGGCTCGGCGTGGGCCGGCTCCCGGACGGCCTCGGCTACCTCCGGGTGAGCAGCTTCGACGGCTACACCGACGGCGACTTCCGGAGCCAGGTCGACGAGCTGGACCGGGCGCTGGACGCCGTGCTGGCCGGCCCGGACCGGCCCACCGGCCTGGTCGTCGACGTGCGGCTGAACGGCGGCGGCTCGGACGCGCTCGGGCTGCACATCGCCGCCCGGCTCACCGACCGCCCGTACGTCGCCTACCGGAAGGTGGCGCGCAACGACCCGGCCGACCCGACGAAGTTCACCCGGCCCGAGCCGGTCACCGTACGGCCGTCGGCGGGCGGGCACTTCACCGGGCCGGTGGCGGTGCTCACCTCCTCGATCTCCACCAGCGCCGCGGAGACCTTCACCCAGGCCATGACGGGCCGCTCCCCGCGGGTGCTCCGGGTCGGCGAGAACACCCAGGGCGTCTTCTCCGACATCATGATCAAGTCGCTCTCGCCGGACTTCATGGCCGTCCTGCCGAACGAGAAGTACCTGACCAGGAACGGCAGCACCTTCGACGGCCCGGGCATCCCGCCGAACGTCCGCACACCGGTGTTCACCCCGGACGAGCTGGCCGCGCTCAGGGACTCGGCCCTGAGCACGGCCCGCCGGATGCTCACCGAGGACGCCCAAGGCAACCAAAGCAGCCAGGGCGACCACGGCGACCAGGGGAACGCCGAGAACGACCAGGAGCAGCAACGGTAGGAGCAGCAGTAGGCGCTACATCGGCTCCACCGTCCGCAGTTCGCCGTCCAGCTCCAGCCACCGGGTGAGGCCCAGGCCGCGCAGGAACGGCAGGTCGTGGCTGGCCACGATCAGCGCGCCCCGGTACGCGGACAGCGCCTGGGTGAGCTGGCGGACGCTGGCGAGGTCCAGGTTGTTGGTCGGCTCGTCGAGCAGCAGCAGCTGCGGCGGCGGGTCGGCCAGCAGCAGGGCGGCCAGCGTCGCCCGGAACCGCTCGCCGCCGGAGAGCGTGGCGGCGGGCTGGTCGGCCCGGGCGCCGCGGAACAGGAAGCGGGCGAGCCGGGCGCGGACCGCGTTGTCCCCGGCGGCGGGGGCGAACAGCTTGACGTTCTCCACGACGGAGCGCTCCTCGTCCAGCAGGTCGAGCCGCTGCGGGAGGTGCCGCAGCGGCACCGGGGTGATGACCTCCCCCGCCGGCGGGGCGAGTTCGCCCGCGATGGTGCGCAGCAGCGTCGTCTTGCCGGCGCCGTTGCGGCCGACCAGCGCGATCCGCTCGGGCCCGCGCAGGTCGAGGTCGGCGGTGGTGCCGTGGGGCAGCCGGACCCTGTCCAGGGTGAGCACGGTGCGCCCGGCCGGGACGGCGGTGCGCGGCAGGTCGATCCGGATCTCGGCGTCGTCCCGGACGGCCTCCTCGGCCGCGTCGAGCCGGGCCTTGGCCTCCTCCAGGCGCTCGGTGTGCATGCCCTGGAGCCGGCCGGCCGTCTCCTGGCCCTTGCGCTTGAGCATCCCGGCGAAGATGTGCGGGTCGTTGCGGGTGACCGAGCGCTTCTTGCCGTACGCGGCGCTGCGGTCCAGCCGGATGCGGGCCTCGGCCAAGTCCCGCTTCTGGCGCCGGACGTCGGCCTCGGCGTTGCGCAGCAGCCGCTCGGCCGTCTCCTGCTGGGCCGCGAGGGTGCGTTCGTACTCCTCGAAGTTGCCGCCGTACCAGGTGACTTCGCCGTCCCGGAGGTCGGCGATCTGGTCGACGTGCCGGAGCAGCTCGCGGTCGTGGCTGACGATCAGCATCACACCGTTCCAGCCGGCCACCGTCTCGTAGAGCCGCTCGCGGGCGGCCCGGTCGAGGTTGTTGGTGGGCTCGTCGAGCAGCAGGACGTCGGGGCGGGCCAGCAGCAGGGCGGCCAGCCGCAGCAGCACGGCCTCGCCGCCGGAGAGTTCGCCGGTGGTCCGGTCGAGGCCGAGGCGGTGCAGGCCGAGCCGGTCGAGGGTGGCGCGGGCGCGCTCCTCGACGTCCCAGTCGTCGCCGACCGCGTCGAAGTGGCGCTGGTCGGTGTCGCCGGACTCGATGGCGTGCAGGGCCTCGCGGGCTGCCCGGATGCCGAGCGCCTCGTCCACCCGCAGGGTGGTGTCGAGCGTCAACCCCTGTGGCAGGTAGCCGAGTTCGCCGTCGATCCGGACGGTGCCGCCGGTCGGGGCAAGCTCGCCCGCGATCAGCCGCAGCAGGGTGGACTTGCCCGCGCCGTTGAGCCCGATCAGGCCGGTGCGGCCGGGGCCGACGGCGAGCTGGAAGCCGTCCAGGACGGGCTTGCCGTCGGGCCACTCGAACGAGAGCTCGGTGCAGAGGACGGCGGTGGTGGTGGGGTGGTGTGCCATACAGGCCTCCCGGGGTGGTTGCCGAAGGGGTGGTGAGCAACACGGGGAGACACCGCGGGTGCGGAAACCGGGCACGGCCGGGGGAACGAAGGGGTGGCGTCACGCAGAGGAGTGCCACGGGCCGTGACTGAGGTCGCACACTCGCGCACCGCGCGACGGCAGCAGGGCCTGCGCGGCGGGGGCGGTGTCCCGGGACCTCAGTAGAGCAACGGCCTTCTCCTTGTCTGGCTGATGACCCGGACCACGCTAGGCAGCCCGCCCGGGGCGTGCAACCGATTTACCGGCCGCCGGGCCCGCCGCGACCACCGCGCGACCCGCCGAGCGCACCCCCGGGACCGCTCCTCGACGGGCCCCCGGTGCCGATCCCGTGCCCATCCGGTGACGGCCCCGTCCCGGTCCGGTGCGGAATTCGGGAGTCCCCCGGACGCATGGCAGACTCCTCACCTGCCATGCCTGCGGCCGAGTCGGGCCGCACCCGGGGAACGGGCCGCATGGCGGTAGTCAACAGGGGGATTTGAACTCATGTCACCGATATCCCGGCCGGGCCGTGCCGTCCTGGGCGCCTCCGTCGTCGCGCTGACCATGGTGGTCGCCACCGCGTGCGGCCCCGACAACGCCGACCCGGCCGTGACCGCGGCTCCCGGAGTCACGGCCGGCGCCTCCGGCACGCCGGGCGCGGCTCCGATCAAGCTTCCGACGCTCGAAGAGCTGAAGACCTGGAAGCTGGAGGACTGGGACAAGTGGGCCCAGGCCAACGTGATCACCCCGGCGGTCAAGGGTTACTGGACCCTGCAGAAGCTGCTGGACGCCAAGCCGAAGCCGCTGCCGCAGCCCGCCCCGGAGGGGACCCAGCCGCCCGCGCAGCCCACGCTGGAGGACCGGCTGCGCAACCGCTTCGA
>NZ_LFVW01000658.1:0-574 GCF_001182915.1 Kitasatospora sp. MY 5-36 | reverse complement strand
CGGGTACGGCGGCCGCGGCCGGGGCGGTCGGCGGCTGGTCGAGGGGCCGCACGAGGCCGGCGGCCTGCGCGCGGCGCAGCCACTCGGTGGGCTCGACCGTGCCGTGCTGCAGCGCCAGCGTCGCGAGGAACCGGATGTACACCTCGCGCTTGGGCGGGCGGGGCTCGCTCGTCCCGGCCTCCCAGCGCACGATCGTCTCCCGCCGGGTCTTCAGCGCCGCGGCCAGCTCCTCCTGGGTGTAGTCGCCGGCCTTGCGCAGCCGCTCCCGCTCGGCCGGGACCGGCAGGTCTTCCACCGGCTTCGGCCGGGCCAGCAGCGCGTCGATCGACGCGAACAGGTCCTCACTCATCGACACCTCACCTCCAACACACACCCTAGCGTGAAAGTAACTTCTGGATCGCACATTTCAAACGAACGTCACTGATTCGGGGCATGCCGAGGGCGCACTGCTGACAGCAGGGGGTCTGTGCACCAGCCGGACGGGGGTCTACCCACCAGCCGGACACCCTTAAGAGAAGTAGTAGAGAAGTCGCGTCGAGCCCCTCCCGGACGCCGAAGGCCACCTACAGGTGGC
>NZ_LFVW01000657.1:0-6314 GCF_001182915.1 Kitasatospora sp. MY 5-36 | reverse complement strand
GGCAGAGAAGTGACGCGAGCCCTCCCGGACGCCGAAGGCCACCTACAGGTGGCCTTCATGCGCGGCGCGTACCCGGCCGGGCGCGCGCCCGCTACACCGTGATCACCGTCTGGGTGCCACCGACGACGGCGCGGCGCTTGTCCGGCAGCAGCTTCAACGCGTGGGTCGGGCCGACCACGAGGTCGACCACGGCGATGCCGTAGTGCACCGAGAGCCGGTCGAGGTCGGCCACGGCCCAGCCGTGCCGGCCGGACAGCTTCCGGCTGACCTGCGCCTGGCTGAGCCCGAGCCCGTAACGGGCCTTCCGACGGCGGCACCGCCCGTGGGCCCGTCAGCTTCCGGCCGGGAGCGGGCGCGGCTCGGTCGGCTTGTCGGCGGCGAGGTAGGCGCCGGCGAGCTCGGCCAGGTCCCGCGCGAGCTCGTCCGCCGCGGCCCGGTCCGCGCCCTGGCCGGCGCTCGTGCCAGCCAGGGCGATCGCGGTGTCGAGGTCGGCGGCGTAGCGCACCACGGAGTCGTAGATGCGGGCGGTGGTCATCAGGTCCAGCGGCACCTCGCCCCGTACCCGCCACATCCGCACGGTCTCGGCGACGTGGCGCAGCAGGGCGGTGACGTGGGTGGCGGGCAACATGAGTTCGCCGTCGTGCCGGTACAGCACCAGCGGGAACCGGCCGCCGTGGGTTCCGTCCGGTGCGTTGCCGTTGTGGTCGGTGGTGCTGGTCACAGCAGGTCTTCCTCTCGGTGGGTAGGGGAGCGGGTGCGGCCGGGTCAGCAGCCGGTGCTGACCACTGCGGCGACCGCGGCCTGCTCGGTGAGGGTGTAGGCGCGCCGGTCGCCGGTGCGGGTGGTCGGGACGGCGGCGGGGTCGCGGCCCGGAGGCCGCTTGGCTACGGCCGGATACCGGCTGCTGCCGCGAGCTAGATCGCCTTCTATCGGGCGATCATGAGCCCGCCCGGCCCTTCCGGCACGGGCGGGGCTGTCGGGCGCCCTGTGGGGCACTCAGGCCGTTTCTCGCGCCCTTCAGGGACCGGGGGCTGACGCCGCGTTGGAGCTGGGGCTCCACACACCTCACGTAACGTCGCGGGTCATGTCGACGAAACGCGAGTAGTGGAGCTGGGCGGCCAGGGTGATCGTCGCGGTCGGGCCGTTGCGGTGCTTGCCGACGATCAGGTCGACCTCGCCCGCGCGGGGGTGCTCCTTCTCGTAGGCGTCGGGGCGGTGCAGCAGGATGATGATGTCGGCGTCCTGCCCCAGCGAGCCGGATTCGCGCAGGTCGGCGACCATCGGGGTCTTGTCGGTGCGCATCTCGGGGCCGCGGTTGAGCTGGGCCAGGATGATGATCGGGATGGCGAGTTCCTTGGCCAGCAGCTTGATGTTGCGGCTGATGTCGGAGACCTCCTGCTGGCGGTTGTCGTCGCCGCGCCGCTTGGTGCCGGCGGTGATGAGCTGGACGTAGTCGATGATGATCAGCGACAGGTCCGGGACGCGGTGCTTGAGCCGGCGGCACTTGGCCTGGATCTCGGGCAGCGACTGGGCGGACTCGTTGATGTAGAGCGGGGCGTCGCTGTAGCGCGGGGCGGCGACGGCCAGGCTGTGCCAGGACTCGTCGGTCAGGGTTCCGGCCCGCAGGTGGTGCAGCCCGACCTTGGCTTCCGCCGACAGGGCCCGCATGTTCAGCTCGTCGACCGACATCTCCAGCGTGATGAACGCGGCCGGGCGCCCGGCGCCCTCGATCGGCTGGTCCGCGGCGTTGCGCGGCATGGTGCAGGCCCGCGCGAAGTCCATGGCCACCGTCGACTTCCCGTGGCCCGGCCGTCCCGCGACGATGATCACCTGGCCGGGCTGCCAGCCCTGGGTGAGCGCGTCCAGGTCGGCGAAGCCGGTCGGCACGCCGGTGATGCCCGTCCGGGTGCCGGCGGCCTCGATGTTGTCGAGGGTGGTGCCGACGGTGTCGCGCGGCAGCACGAAGTCGTCCTCGCGGCCGCGGGTCTCCACCACGGCCGCGATCTCGGCCGCGGCGGCGGCGGCGATCTCGTCGATCTCGCCTTCACCGGCGTAGCCCATGCCGACGATGCGGGTTCCGGCCTCCACCAGGCGGCGCAGCACCGCCTGCTCGCGCACGCCCTCGGCGTAGTACTCGGCGTTCGCCGCGGTGGGCACCGAGTTGACCAGGGTGTGCAGGTACGAGGCGCCGCCCACGCGCTCCAGCTCACCGCGCTTGCCGAGCTCGCGGGCGACGGTGATCGGGTCGGCCGGCTCCTTGCGCTTGTGCAGGTCGAGGATCGCGCGGTGGATCGTCTGGTGCGCGGGACGGTAGTAGTCGTCCGCGCTGAGCGTGTTGGAGACGTCGATGATGGCGTCCTTGGAGAGCAGCATGCCGCCGAGGACGGACTGCTCCGCGACCAGGTCCTTCTCCCGGCCGCCGGGCGGCACCCGCTCGAAGCCGCTGTCGTCGGCCTTCTTCTCGGCCTTCGGCTTCCGGCGCCGGGCCTTCGGCGACGCCTCCTCGGCCGGCGGCTCGGTGTCGGCCCAGTCGATCTCGTCCGGGACGTGCTGGGTGGGTACGCTCGCGGTGGATTCCACGGTTCACTCCTGGAGTTCAAACGCGGCCGCCGGGGCCTGGGCAAGGGTTCTTCCGGCGGCCGCGTCGTGCTGTACGGGCAGGGTCAGATGTTCGGCTTGCGCAGGCTGGCCAGCAGGTCAGCGACCTGAGCCGGAGCCGGAACCGGCTTGAAGTCCGGGTCCTCCTTCGGCAGCGACGGACGCGGCGCAGCGCCCTGGGCGGGGATGGCCGCACCGGCCACGATCTCGAACAGCGGCAGGTTCGGAACACGGTCGCGCTCCAGCACCGAGCCGTGGTTCTTGATGCCGCCCGGGTTCTTGGTCAGCTGCTCCACCAGGAGCCGCCGGGCACGGTCGTCCAGCTCCGTGATCCTCGGCCAGCCCTGGTCGAACATCGCTTCCAGCAGTGCCGGGGCGATGCCCTTGGCCTTCACCCGACCAACGGACCACGGCTGGGGGAGCACCTGGAGGAGCCGGACGGCGGCCGCGGTTTCCTCGGGGGCGAAGACCCTCCCCTCCTCCTCCCCCGGCGTAGCCGGCACGCGACCGGTGGTGTCCGTGAGGGGGCTGGGGGAGGAGGTAGTTACCTCCTCCGGGGGGTGTGGGGGGTTGGAGCCGGAAGTGGGGAATCCCTGATTCCGGCCCTGACCTGCGGAAACGGGCCCGTTCCGGTCTCGGGTTTTCCCCGAACCCGGGTTTTCCCCGATTCCGTTCTGACCTGCCGAAATCGGGTTTTCCCCGGTTCTGGCAGGGCCTCCGAGAGTCGGAGCCGGGTTTTCCCCGATTTCGGCCCTGACCTGCGACGATGCATTGACGCCCTCGGCGACGTACGGGCGGTTGTTGGCCGGGTTGCGGTAGACCTCGATGACCCAGGCGGGGCGTCTCGTCTTCGGGTCGTAGACGGACTCGCGGCTCATGTGCCCAGCCTTGGTGAGCCGCTTGGCGACCACCTCGAACCGGTCCAGGCTCATCTTCCAGCCCATCGCCCGCAGCTCGGCCGCCAGCGTTTTCGCGTCGGCCGGCTTGCGCGGGTCCATCAGCAGCAGCGCCGCCAGGACGCCGAGGTCTTCCGGCTGGAGCCCTGCGGTCTCGACAACCGCCCGCTGGAGAATGACCTCCTCCGGCGGTTCCCACGCCCGCCGGATCTGGGTGCCGCCGAACGGCGGCTCGGCCTTGGTCACGCGGTCACCTCCGATGCGGCCTGGACGGACAGGTGGTCAGAAGGGCAGGTCTGGACATGGGTGTGGTACGGCATGCCCATAGAGGCCCGAAATTTGGGATCGGTGTGACGCCGGGCGAGGTGACGCGCGTCACGGGTGGGCGGTGCGGCCGGAACGACACGGCGGCGCCGAGGGGCGGGGTGGCGCAAGAAGTGGCGCAAGAAGTGCTCTCTCTCCCGCTGTTGCCAGTCCCACGGCACCAGGTGCTCCCCCGGCCGGGCGAGGAGAGAGGTGTCTCTCGCCCTGCGGCGGGTACGACTGGTACGGTCGGACCGACAACAGCTATATGCGGTGGAAGCGGCCTTATCTCTTGCCGGAGGGGGGCCGCTTTTGCTTTGCCCTGTTCAGTTGTGGTAGCCGCCGCGAGCCTAGACCCGAGCACGGATGTTCTCCCTACCCAGGCGGCGCCGGGCGTGTCCGGCAGGAGCAGGGTGAAGGGCGCAGCCTGTGGACAGAGATCGCGAGCGCCCCGGCCGACAACCCGGCCGGGGCGCAGCTGGAGTCTTAGGCCAGCGGGACGTCGTAGCGCAGCACCCAGCCGGGGGCGAGGGTGTGCACGGTGGCCTCAACGGCGCGGCCCTCGTCGGTGTATCCGATGTGCGTGATCTCGATCAGCTCGGTGCCCGATTCAACGCCGAGCAGCTCCGCGACCTGGCCGGTCGCCGGACGGAGCTGAACGTATTCCACGGCCTTGGCCTGGGCGAAGCCCGCCTCGGCCATGCGGCTGATGATGCCGCCGACGCCCGTGTCGACCTGCTCGATGCCCGCGGCCTCGGCCACGTCGGTCGGGATGTAAGAGTCGGCGAGCTGGACCAGGCGCTCGCCGTCGAACATCGAGCGCTTCCGGATGGAGACGGTGGTGCTGGCGTCGGTGCCGAGGATGCCGGCGACGCGCTCCGGGGCGGTTCCACGCTCCACGCCGACGACCGCCTTCGGGGTGCCGCCGCTTCGGCGGGTCTCGGCGTCGAATGCGCCGTGCGCGCCGCCGTCCTCACGGGTGGCCTTGCGGTAGCGGGTGGCGGCGTCGCGGAGGATGGTGCCGTCCTCGTTGATGGTGTTGCTGGCCATGCTCTACTCCTCGTTGTTGATGGCCGGTCAGGTGGTGGGGTCGAGTGCCCAGTCGTAGCGGAGCGTCCAGAGGTGCACGGGCATGATGTGCACCGTCGCCTCCACTGCTCGCCCCGCCCTGGTGCGCGCGACATGCAGCAACTCGTAGACGGGCTGCTGGTCGGACAGGTTGAGGGACTGCGCCTCGGCTGCGCTCGGCGGCCGGACGTTGATCGTTTCCTCGATGTGGGTCTGGGCGAACCCGAGGTCGGCCAGGCGGCTGATAGAGCCGCCCGGCCCGGTGTCGATGTCCTCCAGCTGTGTGTCGCCAGCGATGTCCAGCGGGAGGAAAGTGTCGGCGACCTGCACGGGAATGGGCCGGGCGGACGGGTCGTCCTGGGGGACGGCGTACATGACCCGGGATCGCAGGACCGTACTGACCGCAGCCGCATCGACGTCCAGGGCCTGGGCGGCGACGGCGGTCGGCTGCGCACGCTCGACGGTCACGCGCGATTCGGGCACCAGCCCCATGCCGCGGAGTTCCGTCTCGAAGGCTCCCCGGCTCTGCCGGCCGCCGCCGACGTCCTGCTCCCGTGCGACACGTCGATAGCGCGACGTACCGTCTCGGGTGATCTTTCGGACGAAGCGACTGACGAAGGAGCCTCGACCCTGCTCGCTGATCACCAGGCCCTCAGCGGCCAGGGATCGCACGGCCCGGTCGATGATCGAGCGGGGTACGTCGTACTGCTTGGCGAGATTTTGCAGGCTGGGGAGCCGCGACCCGGGGGTGAAACCGTCGTCGCCGGCCCGGATGCCGGAGCGAATGTGGTCAGCCACCCGCCGGTATGCGGCTGCTGCCGCGTCCGTGGGTTCGGTCATGGTGATGACCCTACGGTGCGGCGCGACACTTAGCAACTGTCGCGCGACAGTGTTGACCGCGCATCGCTCTGTGTGTCATCGTCATCACGTCGCCACCGACCGGGACGCAACCCCGGGAGAGAGCGGCAACCTCGCACTACCGCTATGCCCAACGAGCTCAGATCAGTGACGCAACCGCTGGTCAGGGCCCGGAAACGGCGCTGCGGGCTCGGTGACGCAACCACCGGCCCGCAGCTCGGCGGACCAACCTCACTGTCACTGAGGAGTGATTGCCGTGCGCTACATCATGCCCGGCCGCGGGGCCCGGATCGAATCCGGCTCCGTCGCCGCCCTTCACACGCAGTTCGAGGGCCAGGTGCTGGCCCTCGTCACCCGGGACCTCGCGGCGGTCGACCCGGCCGCCGGCGAGGGTACCGTCGCCGAGCTGGTCGCCCGGGTCTGGGAGCTCGCCGCCCGTCACGCGGCCAGCGCGGCCCGGACCACCTGGGACCACCTCGCCTGGTTCGTCGACCACGCCCTCGCCACCCGCGCTGCCGGCCTCCAGACGGCGGGGTGCTGACGATGTCGCAGCCCGACGCGGCGCAGGCCGCGGCCCTGGACGCGGTGATC